>JAFUKV010000160.1 GCA_017467745.1 Bacteroidaceae bacterium
AACTCCCCGTTTCCAAGAAAGTGGTGCAAAGATAACACCATTTACCAATAACATCCAAATATTTCATACACTTTTTTTCAAAAATCTCACCCACTAAACAACAAATCACTAACAAACAATTACTTAAACAACCTTTTTTTTTCAAACATCCTTATAAAATAAACTTCACATGAAATCTATAATAGTGTCTACAACTTTACACTGTTTTGCCCTTGTCAATCTACGGATAAAGACTCTCAAAAAGGTTATTTTCTACTTTTGGCCGGATTTTGATAAAATATTACGTATATTTGCTTGTTAATTATGTATTTTGAGGATTATTTGCAAAATAACAAACAAACGACATTTTATATATTATATAATGAAGACTTTTTTAAAAACGGCTTTGGCTTGCGCTTTGGGAGTAATTATTGCTATTCTTGTATTAGGTAGGCTGGCAATAATTATATTATCCGGAATTACGGCATTTTCCAATATAGCCTATACACCCAAACCTCATACTATTTTCAAGTTAGAACTAAATGGAGAATTAACTGAACGCTCTTATAACAATTTCTATAATCTATTATGGGGGAAAGAAACTGCTGTATTAGGATTAGATGACATTCTATCTGCTATAAAAAAAGCTAAAAACAATTCTAATATTGACGGTATATATATGACAATAAACAATTTGTCGGCCGGATACGCTTCTTTATCAGAAATCAGAGACGAATTAGCGGATTTTAAACAAAAAGGTAAATTTATTATCTGTTACGCCGACAACTATCGGCAAAGCGAATATTATTTAGCTTCTGTCGCTGATGAAGTTTATTTAAACCCGATGGGACGTATCGACTTATCCGGCATTACATCTGAACACATTTTTTATAAGGATGTTCTCGACAAATTAGGTATCGGCATTCAGGTTTTTCGGGTCGGAACGTTTAAATCGGCTGTCGAACCGTTTATCAATACCCAAATGAGCGAAGCTAACCGAGAACAAACCCAACAATACATATCTTCTATTTGGAATGACATTCTAACAAAAATATCTGAAACCCGGAACATTCCGACTAAAACATTAAATCAGTATGCAGATTCTTTACTTATTTTCCAACCGGCACAAAAGATTAAATCCATACGTTTAGTTGATAATCTTAATTATCAATCTCAAATAGAAAACAGACTCAAATTTTTAACGTTTACCGAAACGAACAAAGATTTAAATATCGCAACATTATCTGACATGGTTTCCTCTGAAAACGAGGGACAATCGGAGAAAAATAAAATAGCCGTAGTTTATGCTACGGGAGAAATAGATGGGATAGATGAAGACAACAACATCAATTCACAAGAAATAGTATCGACACTTAATGACATACAAAAAAATCGAAATATTAAAGGGGTGGTATTACGCATCAATTCTCCGGGAGGCAGTCTATTCGGCTCTGAACAGATATGGGCAGCCATCGAAAGACTTAAAACGGAAAAGATCGTAGTTGCTTCAATGAGCGATTATGCTGCATCCGGAGGCTATTACATCGCCTGCAACTCTAACAGAATTTTCGCTCAACCTACTACAATAACCGGATCTATCGGCATTTTCGGTATCATTCCGGAAGCGGAAAATCTATTGACAAAAAAATTGGGCTTTACTTTCGATGAAGTAAAAACAAATAAATACGGTAATTTTCCGTCTTTACATAAAAAAATGAGCGAAAGCGAAAAAGCGTTCTTCCAAAGAGAGATTGAAAACGGATATCAACAATTTATAGAACGTTGCGCATGGGGACGAAAAATTACATCGGATTCTATTTCAAAAATCGCCGAAGGACGCGTATGGACAGGAATCGACGCCCTGCAATTAGGCCTTATAGATGAATTAGGAGGTCTTTCTGCTGCCATTTCTTGGATAGCCCAAGAAACAGAATTATCTCAATTTGAATTGATAGAATATCCCCAAAAGAAAACCCTTTTAGAAGAACTCAGCTTAAATATGGGAGAAAACGTGAAGGCTCGTTTAATCCGTTCGTGGATAGGAGAAACCGGTCTACACCTAAAAACAATTAAACAGATAAAAGACATCTACCCCATTCAAGCCCGAATGGAAACTTTCGTTTTAAAATAAAAATTTATGGATACACAACTCAAAAAGCACGGTTATTTATGGCCTTTTTCCTTTTTATACGGATTAGGGGTCGCTATCAGAAATCGATTTTTCGATTGGGGAATCTTGCCCTCCGAAGAGTTTAATATCCCTATTATATCGGTTGGTAATATTACTGTTGGCGGAACCGGTAAGACTCCTCACATAGAATACCTGATACGTCTGTTAAGCCCCCAATATAGAGTAGCCGTTTTAAGTCGCGGCTATAAACGGAAAAGCAGAGGATTTGTTTTGGCAAATGAAAACAGTACGGATATAGAGTTAGGAGATGAAGCATACCAAATAAAACGAAAATTCCCCAATTTAATTGTGGCCGTCGATGCTAACCGACGCGAAGGGATAAAAAAACTAATGAAATTAACCCCTCAAATAGATATTATCCTTTTAGACGACGCTTACCAGCACCGTTACGTCAAACCGGGCGTATCTATATTATTAACAGACTATAATAGAATCATTTACAAAGACAAACTCTTACCTGTTGGAAGACTCAGAGAGCCTGCATACGAACGGATGCGTGCAGGAATGGTTATCGTTACGAAATGCCCCCTTGACATCAAACCCATAGATTTCAGAATAATACAAAAACATTTGGATTTATTTTCGTATCAATCACTTTATTTTACTTCGTACGCATACAGCGAACTACAACCTGTTTTCCCCGAATGTGTTACTTTTACAAAATATTTACGGCAAGAAAAAGAGCATGATACGATTTTATTGGTTACCGGTATTGCATCTTCACACACCATTAAGCAACAAGTTGAACTGTCCGCCCAGAATGTGATAGAAATAAATTTTGCCGATCATCATAAATTTACAAAAAAAGATATTCAACGAATAACAGATAAACTATTGTCGTTAAGCAAAAAGGACGCTTTTATTATCATAACGGAGAAAGATGCTGCACGATTATTAAATATGCCAAATCTTTCTCCTGAATTAAAAAGTAAACTATACTACCTTCCGGTAGAAGTTGAATTTTTACAAAACCAAAAAGACGATTTCAACAAAAAAATAGAAGGATATGTTAGAAAAAATAGAAGAAACAGCACTTTATCTAAGTAAACTGTTACCGGAAATTCCCCAAACGTCCATTATATTAGGTACAGGATTGGGAGAACTTGTCAGTCACATAGAAAATAAATTGGAGATACCATACGAAAATATACCCAACTTTCCGATCTCAACTGTCGAAGGTCATCAAGGGAAATTAATATTTGGTCGGTTAGGCTCCAAAAACATACTGGCAATGCAAGGACGTTTTCATTATTACGAGGGATATTCTATGAAACAGGTTACCTTCCCTATACGTGTAATGAAACAATTAGGCATTAAATATCTATTCGTATCAAATGCTGCCGGAGGCATGAATCCTGATTTTCAAATAGGAGATTTAATGATCATTACAGACCATATCAATCTATTCCCCGAACATCCGTTACGAGGAAAAAACGAACCGTCATTAGGTGTCCGCTTTCCGGATATGAGCAATGCTTACTCAAAAACATTAATTCAAAAGGCATTAGAAATTGCAGAAAAAAATAATATAACTTTGCGACAAGGTGTTTACGTCGGAACACAAGGCCCCACGTTCGAAACTCCTGCCGAATACAAATATTTCAGAATTATCGGCGGTGATGCAGTAGGCATGTCTACCGTTCCGGAAGTTATTGTAGCGCGACACGGAAACATGGAAGTTTTTGCCATTTCCGTGATTACCGACTTAGGCGTAGAAGGAATCGTTGAAAAGTGCTCACACGAAGACGTACAAAAAGCAGCCGCACAAGCGCAACCTCGTATGACGCTTATCATGAAAAACTTAATTGATCAATTCTAATAGAAATAGAACTTATGAAAACGGACATCGCTTCCTTAGGAGAATTCGGACTGATAAATCATTTGACAAAAGAAATAAAATTAAAAAACGACTCATCGGTAAAAGGTATCGGCGACGATGCCGCCGTATTAAACTATACCGGCAAACAAACGCTCGTTACAACAGATTTATTATTAGAGGGCATACATTTTGATTTGACATACGTCCCGTTAAAACACTTAGGTTACAAATCGGCCGTAGTAAACTTTTCAGATATATATGCCATGAACGGGCAGCCAAAACAGATAACAGTTTCATTAGGCGTATCAAAACGGTTTTCAGTAGAAGATCTAGAAGAACTTTACGACGGCATCCGGTTAGCATGCGATATATATGGCGTAGATTTAGTTGGAGGTGATACTTCCGCTTCGCTTACCGGATTAACTATCAGCATTACTTGCATAGGTGAAAACGACACACAAAAGATTGTTTATAGAAACGGAGCCAAAGAGAACGACCTTATCTGTGTCAGCGGAGATTTAGGCGCAGCTTATATGGGGCTTCAATTACTTGAACGCGAAAAAACTGTATTCGCCAAAGAATCCGATTTCTCACCGGCATTTGAAGGAAAAGAATATATCCTTGAACGGCAACTAAAACCGGAGGCTCGAAAAGACATCATTGCAGAATTAGCCAAACGAAATATAGCCCCGACAGCAATGATGGACATATCGGATGGATTGTCTTCTGAACTGTTACATATATGCAAACAAAGCGATACCGGTTGCCGAATATACGAAGACAGAATTCCGATAGATTATCAAACAGCGTCTATGGCAGAAGAATTCAATCTAAACGTAACAACCGTAGCGTTAAACGGAGGCGAAGATTACGAATTACTTTTCACCGTCCCGCTCTCTCAGCACGACAATGTCTCCTCCATAGAGGGTATACACGTTATCGGACACATTACAAATGCTTCTCTGGGAGCCTATCTTATTACTCGCGACGGCGCCGAAATTCAACTGAAAGCACAAGGGTGGAACTCTCTTGAAAAATAAAACGGGTTAATTGTTTTTCTTTATAGAAAACTAATCCCTTTATATAAAAATGAGAATGTGTCTCAAATGCTACATTCTCATTTTTTATAATATATAACAATCATCCTCACCAACCTAAACGGAACGTTTCTCATCAGCTCCTTCCATAAAATTGATAAAGGCGTTATTTACCAACCTATTTCCGCCCGGAGTAGGATAATTTCCAGAAAAATACCAATCACCCGAATGGTTCGGTATAGCAGCATGTAACCCTTCTAATGTCTGGAAAACCAATTCCACCTCCGCATGTGTACCTTTGGGTGTCAACATCCGAGCTATCTGTTTAGATATATCTTCTTGCGTAAACGGAGCATATATTTCACGCACATAATTAACTATTTGCTCTTTGGGGAGATGTTGCTGCGCTTTCGATTTTAAATAAACATCCTGCAAAATATCCTCACGTTCTTGTTCTTTCAACAATTCGACAGCCGCTTTAAACGCTATAAACTCTCCCATGCGAGACATATCTATGCCATAACAATCGGGATAACGAATTTGCGGAGAAGATGACACTATAACTATCTTTTTCGGTTGCAATCGGTCTAATATTTTAATGATACTTTGTTTAAGCGTAGTTCCCCGCACAATACTATCATCAATAACCACCAAATTATCTATTTTCGGCTCTATGGTTCCGTATGTAACATCGTACACATGGGTAGCCAAATCGTTACGCGTATTACCTTCGGCAATAAAAGTACGAAGTTTAATATCCTTTATAGCCACTTTTTCTGAACGTACCTTCATACGAAGTATCTCCTCTAAATCCGATTCCGGCACATTCCCTTTATAAGACAAAAGCTTTTGTTTTTTTACTGTGTCAAGATATTGATCCATCCCCTCCAACAGTCCGTAAAAAGCTACCTCCGCCGTATTGGGAATGAATGAAAATACCGTATGCCGCAAATCATAATTCACCGCTTTCAATATCGGTTCGCACAGGAGTCTCCCCAACTGTTTTCTTTCTTGATAAATATCGGCATCGCTTCCCCTCGAGAAATAGATCCGTTCAAAAGAACATGCGCTATAATTCAACGGTTCTTGAATTTCTGTTACCGATACCTCTCCTTGTTTATTTACTAAAATGCCGTTACCCGGCTCCAACTCGCAGACTTTGTCCATAGGTACGTTCATGACAGTTTGTATAACAGGACGCTCTGATGCCACAACAACCACCTCATCGTCTGTATAATAAAATGCAGGGCGGATTCCGTGCGGATCTCTAAACGCAAAAGAATCGCCGCTACCCGTCATACCGCAAATAACATACCCACCATCCCAGATTTCTGACGCACGTTTCAACACACGTACCATATCTATGTTTTCCTCTATTTTAGAGGTAAGTTCCCGTCCTTGAAAACCTTCGCACTTATATCTGTCGTACAAGCGTTGATTCTCCTGATCAAGTTCATGCCCGATTTGTTCAAGCATAATAAACGTATCCGAATAGATACGAGGATGTTGCCCGTCTGACACAATACTGTTAAAAACCTCATCGACATTCGTCAGATTAAAATTTCCGCACAAAGATAAATTTCTCGATTTCCAGTTGTTTCGTCTCAAAAAAGGGTGTACATAAGATATTCCCGACTTTCCGGTTGTACTATAACGAAGATGCCCCATATACAACTCCCCGACAAAAGGCGATTCCTGAGTAATATCCTCTCTATATTGACCTATCTGAGCATGCACGTTCGCAAATATCTCGTGAATAGCGTTCGTACCCATAGCACGCTCTCTGAAAATATACTCTTCGCCCGGCTGAGAGCTAAGTTTTACGCAAGCCAAACCTGCACCCTCTTGTCCCCTATTATGTTGTTTTTCCATCAACAAATAGAGTTTATTCAGAGCATATAAGTACGAACCATATTTTTGATGATAATACTCCAACGGTTTAAGCAATCTTATCATGGCTATACCGCACTCATGTTTCAACGTCTCGGTCATTCGTTTTTCCTTTTAGAATATCCGTAAATATAGCGGATTGTTAGAATCAATCAATTAAAAAATAAAAAATCTGTCGGTATAAAACCGACAGATTATATAATCAAGGTTTCAAAAGAAAATTATCTATCTCTTGGGCGGCTTTCCGACCCGAAGCAATAGCCCTTACTACCAAACTCGCCCCCGATGCAGCATCGCCCGCCGCAAAAACTTTCGGCACGGACGTTTGAGAGAAAGCATCTATCGCAATATTCTTTCGACCATCCAGATTGACATTCATCTCATCTAACAACCCTTCATAAACAGGATGAACAAAACCCATAGCAAGTAAAACCAAATCGACTTCTATGATTTCGCTTTTATTCGTATGTATCAAATTCATCCGTCCGGTAGTTTCATCTTTTTGCCATTCCACTTCGGTCACCTCTACTGCTTTTACCTGTCCGTTCTCACCGATAAGCCGTTTTGTATCAAGCAACCAGCGTCGCTCGCAACCCTCTTCGTGAGAAGAAGAAGTTTTCAGTATCATCGGATATTGCGGCCAAGGAGTAGCCGGATTATAATCTGCCGGCGGTTTCGGCATAATTTCTATCTGCATAACAGATGCAGCTCCTTGCCGATTTGCCGTGCCTATACAATCTGATCCGGTATCACCGCCGCCTATCACCAACACTTTTTTTCCTTTTGCCGAAATACGTTGTTCCGTCGGAAATTCCTTACCCGCCACCAATCTGTTCTGTTGTTGTAAAAATTCCAAAGCAAAGTGTATTCCTTTTAAGTCCCGCCCTTCCACATTCAAATCGCGAGGAACACCGGAACCTATTGCAATACACACAGCATCGTAATTATCTAACAATTCTTTGGCTGTAATATCTTTTCCAACCTCCGTATCGTACTTGAATTCGATACCCTCTTCTTCCAGCAACTTTATCCGACGGTCTATAACCGACTTGTTCAGCTTAAAATCGGGGATACCGAAACGCAACAAACCTCCGGCTTTTTCGTTTTTTTCAAAAAGCGTAACCGAATGGCCTTTTTTATTCAACTGATTACCGCAAGCTAATCCAGCCGGACCTGCACCTATTACAGCAACCTTCTTCCCGCTTCGTTTTTTAGGGGGACAAGCTACCACATACCCCTCATTAAAAGCACGTTCTACAATCGCCGCTTCATTCTCACGAATAGTTACCGGTTCTCCCGAAAGTTTCAACACGCACCCTTTTTCGCACAACGCTGGGCATATCCGACCGGTAAATTCCGGAAAATCGTCCGTTTCTTGTAAATTTAAATAAGCCTCTTTCCATTTACCTTTATAAGCAAGGTCTTGCCATTCGGGTTGCTTATTTCCCAACGGGCAATTCCAATGGCAGAAAGGTACGCCGCAATCCATACAACGGGATATTTGCAGTTTGCGGTCTTCGGCATTCAACGTTTGTTCTACCTCGCCGAAATCGCAAATACGTTCATGTACCGGCCTATAACCGGCTTCTTTTCTATGTATAGTCAAAAATGCTTTAGGATTTCCCATGATTTTCTGATTTACTTCACTGATTAATAATCTCGTTCTACTTCCGCAATTTTACGCTGCAACACCTGCATTTTTTCTTCGTGAAGCACTTTCTTATACTCGATAGGCATCACCTTGATAAACTGATCGGCGTAAACGCTCCAATTTTCGAGCATGGTACGGGCTAACGGACTTTCCGTTTGCTGATAATGTTTCGTTATCAGTTGGAAAAGTTCCTTATTATCAGCAGCATCCTCAATAAGCGAAAGTTCTACCATCTCCATATTACAGAAAAAATCGAAATCTCCGTCTTTATTCCAAACATAAGCGATACCTCCGCTCATACCGGCAGCGAAGTTTCGCCCGACAGAGCCTAATACAACTGTGCGGCCACCGGTCATATATTCGCAACAATGGTCTCCGGCACCTTCTACAACTGCAACAGCCCCGCTATTCCGCACACAAAAACGCTCGCCTACCCGACCGTTAATATATACTTCACCTGACGTAGCTCCATACAACAACGTATTACCAGCAATAACATTCTTTTCCGGCGCAAAAGTCGCTCCCATAGGAGGCACGACAACGATTTTCCCTCCGGACAAGCCTTTGCCTAAATAGTCGTTCGCATCACCTTCCAACCGCAACGATACTCCATGAACAAGAAATGCGCCGAAGCTCTGTCCTGCCGATCCGGTAAAAGTACAGCGAATCGTATCGTCCGGCAATCCAGCATCCCCATATAATTGCGCTATCTTACCCGAAAGCATCGTTCCCGTAGCGCGATCGGTATTGCAAATCGGGAAATGCAATTCTACGGGCATCTTATGGTCTAACGCAGGGATAGACGCTTTTATCAAATGCTCGTCTATAATACCGTTTATTTTATGATCTTGACTGGCTGTATGATGAATATCAAACTTCTCCGTTTCTTTCGGGTAAGTCAACAACTTGCTGAAATCCACCTTTTGCGCTTTCTCATTACCTTTTGAAGCATCAAATTCTATTAAATCGGTACGGCCTATAATATCTTCCAACTTGGTAAATCCCATTTCTGCCAACAACTCTCTTACTTCTTCCGCCAGAAACGTAAAGAAATTTACGAGGTATTGGGCACGGCCTCTGAATTGTTTTCTCAACGCTTCGTTCTGTGTAGCGACACCCACAGGGCAAGTATTCATGTGGCATTTACGCATCATGACGCACCCCAATACAATCAAGGCAGATGTAGCGAAACCGAACTCTTCTGCTCCCAACAACGCCTGAATAATAATATCCCGTCCGGTTTTCAACTGTCCGTCTACCTGCAAAATAACCTGACGACGCAAATTATTCATAACCAGCGTTTGCTGCGTCTCCGCCAATCCCAATTCAGAAGGCAAACCCGCATAACGGATAGAACTTACCGGACTGGCTCCCGTACCGCCTTCGCATCCGCTGATCACAATAAGATCGGCTTTCGCTTTGGCTACACCGGCAGCGATAGTTCCGACACCGCTTTCCGAAACTAATTTCACGCTAATCAACGCTTTCGGATTTACATTTTTCAAATCGAAAATGAGCTGAGCCAAATCTTCAATAGAATAAATATCATGATGCGGAGGAGGAGAAATCAATGAAATACCCGGTATAGAGTGTCGCGTCTTAGCGATAATCTGGTCGACCTTAAATCCCGGCAACTGACCACCCTCACCCGGCTTTGCTCCTTGCGCCATTTTAATCTGTATTTCATCGGCATTCACCAAATATTCGGTTGTTACGCCGAAACGTCCCGAAGCAACCTGTTTGATTGCGCTCCGTGCAGAAGTTCCGTCTTCACGAACAATAAAACGATTAGAATCTTCACCGCCTTCTCCCGTATTACTACGTCCTCCCAACTGATTCATAGCCAACGCTAACGCCTCATGCGCTTCTTTACTGATAGCACCGAAAGACATAGCGCCCGTAACAAACCGTTTTGTTATAGCCTCTACCGGTTCTACAGTAGAAATATCTACCGGATTACGGTGTATTTTCATAAAATCGCGCAAAAACATCGGATACGGTTTATTATCCACCATAGCCGTATATTCTTTGAACTTTTTATAACTACCTAATCGGGTAGCCAATTGTAAAGTAGAAATTGTTTCCGGATTCCACGCATGTTTTTCTCCATCTTTACGGTACGTATATAATCCGGCTAAATCCAACGTCTTATCATCATCACCAATAACCAACCCGGCTGTATGATCGGCCAACGCATCGTTATACAAATCCTCCATGCCGATACCCTCTATCTTAGAGGTCGTACCTTGAAAATATTTATCCAACAAAGCAGAAGATACTCCGATAGCCTCAAAAAGTTGAGCGCCCCGATAACTGCGAATAGTAGAAATACCCATCTTCGACATGATTTTCAACAA
>JAFUKV010000161.1 GCA_017467745.1 Bacteroidaceae bacterium
TAAATATTAATTTGCAAATTTATAAATAATATGATGTTATAGAATTATCACTTATAATTTTAACATTTTATATCACTTTTCTCATAAATGCGCTTTACCGAATAATAAAAGTCGATATTCTCAACTACCTTTGCTAACGAATAAATTTATAAACCGTTTTCTGATTTTATAGAGTTTTTTTTCTACTTTTGCAGTTTAAAATTATCTACGCAAACAAACGAACAAAATTATAGAAAGTGGAAACCAAGTACATTTTTGTTACAGGAGGAGTTGTTTCTTCATTAGGAAAAGGAATTATCTCCGCATCGGTAGCCAAATTATTACAAGCAAGAGGCTACAATGTTACTATTCAAAAATTCGACCCCTATATCAACGTCGATCCCGGTACATTGAACCCGTATGAACACGGAGAATGTTATGTTACCGTAGACGGACACGAAGCAGACCTCGATTTAGGACACTACGAACGTTTTTTAAATGTACAAACAACCCGAGCAAATAACATTACCACTGGCAGAATCTACCAAAACGTCATCAATAAAGAACGACGAGGTGATTATTTAGGAAAAACCGTACAAATTATACCCCATATTACCGATGAAATAAAACGTAATGTAAAGTTACTCGGAACAAAAAAACAATTCGATTTCGTTATTACGGAAATAGGCGGAACCGTAGGAGACATAGAGTCTTTACCCTATTTGGAAAGCGTTCGGCAATTACGCTGGGAAATGGGAAAGAACTGTTTATGTATCCACCTTACATATGTACCGTATATTGCAGCAGCAAAGGAATTGAAAAGCAAGCCGACACAACACTCGGTAAAACGATTACAAGAAGTCGGTATCCAACCGGATATTTTAGTATTGCGTACCGAACATGAAATTTCGACCGATGTTTGTAAAAAAGTTGCATTATTTTGTAATGTAGATCCGGCAGCAGTAGTACAATCCATAGATGTACCGTCTATATACGAAGTACCTCTAAATATGCAAAAACAACGTTTAGACGAAATCGTATTGCAAAAAATGGGAATGCCAATCGGCCCTACACCCGAATTAAAACCGTGGAAATCATTTCTCGAACGAATGAAAAACGCCACAGAAACCGTACACATCGGATTGGTAGGTAAATACGTAGAACTGCCTGATGCTTATAAATCTATCAACGAATCGCTTTTCCAAGCAGCTACCTATAACGACAGGAAATTAGATTTGCATTTAATTCATTCAGAAAAGATAAACGACAGCAATGTTGCCGAATGGTTATCGTCAATGGACGGAATAATCATTGCTCCGGGATTCGGACAAAGAGGAATAGACGGAAAATTCGCAGCATTAAAATATACTCGCGAACACAATATTCCCACTTTCGGAATTTGCCTCGGTATGCAATGTATGGTCATTGAATTCGCACGGAACGTACTTGGCTATTCTGATGCCAATTCTACCGAAATGGAAGTAAACGTCAAACACAATGTGATAGATTTAATGGAAGACCAAAAATCTATCTCCAATATGGGAGGGACAATGCGTTTAGGCGAGTATGACTGTATCCTGCAAAAAGATTCTATACCGGCAAAAGCTTACGGCACAACACATATAAAAGAACGTCATCGTCATCGTTTTGAATTTAACAACGAATATCGGGAAGAATTTGAAAAAGCCGGCATGAAATGCGTTGGAGAAAATCCGGATACTCATTTAGTAGAAGTGGTGGAAATACCGGCATTAAAATGGTTTGTCGGTGTACAATATCATCCTGAATATGGCAGTACGGTACTCAGACCAAATCCGTTATTCGTCGATTTTATTAAAGCGGCAATCAATAAATAGGTATATATTTTTTGCAGTAGAGCCGGTTGAGTTCTACTGTTAATTTATTCAGAATTTCCGCAAAATATAATCACATAGTCAATTTATAAATTTATGGACAGAAATACCCTTTTCGGATTTTTACTTATCGGAATCGTACTCATCTGGTTCAGTTGGTTCAATCGTCCTACGCCTGAACAGTTAGATGCTGCAAAACGCTACAACGACTCTATCGCCGCAGTAGAAGCAGCCAGACAGGACATAGCCGAATCAGATGCCGAGCAGACGCAAAATAGCATTGAAAATTTAGACGCCATTCGGTCCGATTCAGCTCGTCAAGCCGCATTGGTAAATAAATTCGGAGCATTTGCACCAGTAGTAGAAGGAACTGAATCGTTTACTACATTAGAAAACGATTTAATTAAATTGACGCTATCTAATAAAGGAGGACAAATAAGTCAAGCCGTTTTAAAAAAATACAAAAGTTTCGATCAAGAAACATTGACTCTCTTTGAGGGAAAAGACAATAGCTACGGTTTTTTATTTAAAACCGGCAGTCGATACATCAACACCGCCGACCTATTTTTTACACCCGTTGCAGTAAACGACCAACAGGTAACTATGAGGCTCAAATTAGGGGATAATCAATATTTTGATCTCGTTTATTCTCTCGATGCCGACAGCTACATGGTAAAAATGGATATTCGCCAAAAAGGAATGGATCAGATTCTCGCAAGTAGCACATCAGACTTAGATATGTTCTGGAAACAAACTGTACGTCGTCAAGAAAAAGGACGTATGTTTGAAGAAAGAAACAGTGCTTTGTATTACAAATATCTGGTAGATGATGTTGAGAATCTGAGTGAATCGAAAGACGAAAAGAAAGAAATTTCAAACGCTCTGAAATGGATAGGATATAAAAACCAGTTCTTCTCTTCCGCGTTTATTGCCGACAATAAATTTGAATGGGCTTCTATGGAATCGTCTGTTATGCACGAATCGCCCGATTATTTGAAAAAAATGTCCATAACAGCGGTTATACCATACACGCCCGAAAACGAAAATCCTGCCGGATTCCGCATTTTCTTAGGGCCGAACTCTTACCCGTTGTTAAAAAGCTACAATAACAGCGACGAAAAACTTCAATTAGATCGCCTTATCCCATTGGGTGCAAGTATATTCCGTTGGATAAATACAGGAGTGGTAATACCGCTATTCTCTTTCTTTGGCAAGTTTATCGACAATTACGGTATTATTATCTTATTATTGACTATTGTCATAAAAATCATTATTGCTCCGCTAACATACAAATCGTATTTATCTTCGGCCAGAATGCGAGTGCTAAAACCTCAAATAGACGAAATAAATGCCCGCTATCCGGGACAAGATAAAGCCTTAGACAGACAACGAGCTACAATGGATTTATATAGCCGTGCAGGTATCAACCCGATGAGCGGATGTATTCCGATGCTGTTGCAGATGCCTATACTGTTCGCAATGTTCGTTTTCTTTCCGTCATCAATAGAATTGCGCGGAGAATCATTCTTGTGGGCAAAAGATTTATCTACATTCGATGCTATTTACAGTTGGGATACATACATTCCGTTAATTACTCCCTATTTTGGGAACCATATCAGTTTATTCTGTCTTTTAATGACCGTAACCAATATTCTATATACAAAAATAAATATGGAAAACAACGGTGGCGGTCAACAAATGCCCGGAATGAAATGGATGATGTATCTAATGCCGTTGATGTTCTTATTTATATTCAATAATTACGCATCCGGACTAAGTTATTACTATTTTGTATCAACCTTGATAACAATTATACAAACTTACATATTCCGCAAATGTATCAACGAACAGAAGGTACTTGCCAAATTGCAGGAGAATCAGAAAAAACCGCGTAAAAAATCAGGATTCATGGCTCGTTTGGAAGAAGCGCAACGACAACAACAAGCTATGTTACGCGAACAACAGAAACGCAAAAACAAAGGACGTTAAAAATAGCACCTCGTTATTAATTATAAACGGCCTGTCAACATATATTGACAGGCCGTTTTCTTTTCTATCGCTTTCTTCATTCATTTCTTATCAAGATGTAAATTTTGAGTAAAACTTTCTACCATACAATAAATCTTCGTAACTTTGTTTTAATATATCGAAAGTATATTCATCTGTAAATTCTGCAAACAAATGCTTTATTTACTATTCTTATCGTTAACTATTTATGTTATAGGCTATTCATTACTCATTTCAAACATACATTTTTCTGAATAAAACACATGAAAAAACTTCACTTATTTTTGTTAACAACTATATTTTTCTCTGCCTGCTCTCAAACGCAGAGATCAAGCATGCCTGTTCAGAACACAATTAAAATTGAAGAAGGAGACAGCATAGAACTTATTATTGAAAAAGCGTCACACGTTGTACCGACTCCGAATCAGTTAGCCGCTTTACAAAATGAATTTATCGCTTTTATTCATTTCGGGCCGAACACATTTACCCGAATGGAATGGGGAAACGGAAAAGAAGATCCTAAGATTTTCGATTTAAAACAGCTCGATACCGACCAATGGTGCGAAGCAATGAAAGCAGCCGGAATGAAAATGGTTCTTATCACTGTAAAGCACCATGACGGATTTGTTTTATGGCAAAGCCGTTATACGAAACATGGAATTATGTCGACAAATTTCAAAAACGGAAAAGGAGATATTTTAAAAGATTTATCCGCTTCTTGTCAAAAATACGGATTGAAATTAGGTGTCTATTTGTCTCCGGCAGATTTATACCAGATAGAAAATCCGGAAGGGCTTTACGGAAATCTCAGTAAATATACAAAACGCACTATTCCTCGCGAAGTACAAGGCAGGCCGTTTGCCAACAAAACCAAATTCGAATTTACGGTAGACGATTATAATGAATATTTCTTAAATCAATTGTTTGAAATATTAACTGAATACGGACCGATACATGAAGTATGGTTTGACGGAGCGCATCCGAAAAGGAAAGGCGGACAAACCTACAACTACCCTGCATGGAAAGAACTAATTCACAAATTAGCGCCAAATGCCGTAATTTTCGGACGTGAAGACATACGTTGGTGTGGTAACGAAGCCGGGAAAACACGCCCTACGGAATGGAATGTTATTCCCTATCCGGAAAATCCCGATACCACTTCCTATTTCCCCGATTTGGTAGATGAGGTATTGGGCTCCCGTGAAAAACTATATCAAGGAAAATTTTTGCATTATCAACAAGCAGAAACCAATAAATCTATCCGCGAGGGTTGGTTTTATCGAGACGATAAACATCA
>JAFUKV010000162.1 GCA_017467745.1 Bacteroidaceae bacterium
CTAACGAATCGTTCTGGGAACCCTTGAAACCGGTGTTCGATAAATTCAAATTGAAATATTCTTACGGTATGGTTGGTTCCGACCAAATCGCAGGTAATGCCGACCGTTTCTTCTTCTTGTCGGATATTAAAATGGCTTCTGACGGCTATCTCTGGGGTAAAGATTTCAATTCTAACTACGGACGGTTCTCTATCAACCGCTACGCAAATACTGCCATTACTTGGGAAGAAGCATACAAACAAAACGCAGGTGTTGAATTCACCCTCTTCAAAATGGCCGACGTTCAATTGGAATACTTTACTGAAAAACGTAAACAGATTTACCAAGCGCGTGCACATATACCTGCTACAATGGGGTTAACCGCCAATATCTACGGTAACGTGGGTGAAGTTAAATCGAGCGGTCTTGACGGATCTATCGACTTGAACCACCAATTCAACAACGACCTTTGGCTGACAGGACGTTTCAACTTTACATACGCTAAAAACGAAATCGTTGAAAACGAAGAACCGCAATACCGTTACAGCTACTTGTCTAAGAAAGGTTACTCTACCGGACAGGCTTGGGGATACGTGGCAGAACGTTTGTTTATCGACGAAGGCGACGTAGCCAACTCTCCGACGCAACAACTCGGTAACACGCCGCAAGCAGGGGATATCAAATATCGCGACATTAATGGCGACGGCGTTATCAACGATAACGACAAAATCGCTATCGGTTACTCTCAAACACCTGAATTGAACTACGGTTTCGGCCTTTCAGGAGGTTACAAGAATGTAGACGTATCATTCTTCTTCCAAGGACAGGGACGCTGCTCGTTCTTTATGAATCCGAATTCTATCGCTCCGTTCACAGGCCGTCGCAACGCGTTGAAATACATCGCCGACGACCACTGGAACCCCAACAACCCCGTAGCTCAGGCATTCTGGCCGCGCTTAACTGCATCCAGCAACGCCAACAACTACGAAAAATGGTCTACATGGTGGTTGCGCAACGGTAAATTCCTCCGTCTGAAAACGGTAGAAGTAGGTTACACCTTCCCGAAAGAATGGATGAGAAAAGCGAAAATTCAAAACTTACGTCTCTATTTGACAGGTCAGAACCTGTTATGTTTCAGCGATTTCGACTTGTGGGATCCGGAAATGGGAGACAACGGTTTAGGATACCCGTTGCAACGAGTTTACAGTATTGGTGTTAACATCAACTTCTAAAATGAAAACCTTTATGAAAAAGATATCATTATATATAGTTTCGGCTCTGCTCTTTTTGGGCGGAACCAGCAGCTGCGATTATCTCGACATTGTCCCCGATAATACTGTGGAAATAACCTCTATGTTCGAGAACCGGGACAAAGCATACGCCGCACTTTCTCAATGTTACTATTATGTGCCCGACCAACAATTTTTTCACCAATCCATCAACATGGCGGGTGATGAGTTTGTAGGCCGCTTAGACTCGGAAGTTGCCAACAACAGAGGCTATACGCGCGGAACAAAATTGATGCGGGGATGGCAAAATACCTCAGACCCCATTCTTTCTTTCTGGAACGGTGCGGGCGGTGCACGCTCATTATATCAAGGAATACGTTACTGCAACATTTTCCTTGAAAATATCAATGCCGTACCGAACATGACGGAAGAAGAAAAAGCCGACTGTATAGCTCAGGCAAAAATGTTAAAGGCTTATTATCATTTCTTCTTAATCCGCACATACGGCCCAATCGTCATAGCCGACAAGAACCTCGAAACCTCGGCCTCTGTTACCGACGTACGTCAGGAACGCAAACCGGTTGACGTTTGCTTCCAATATGTAGTAGACTTGATCGATAACGTACTTTATCAGAAAGACGCCGACGGCAACGTTGTAGCAGAACGCTCCGATTTGCCGGATATCCGCAGCACTTCTCTTTTAGGACAGATAGACCGTATCGGCGCCAAAGCTATCAAAGCGCAAGTGCTTCTTTATGCAGCCAGCCCGTTGTTCAACGGAAACTCTGAATTTTACAGCAACTTTAAAGGTAAAAACGGAGAATTGCTGTTCAACATCGAATACGATAAAGAAAAATGGAAAAAAGCGCTGGACGCTATTGACGAAGCTATTACTTATGCTGAATCAAAAGGCAAAAAGTTGTACAAATACGAAGGTTCTATAAAATCGTTCGACCAAGATGATTGGTATGGCGAAAACGGAGATGGCGTAGGCGCATCTGAAATTATCAAATACTGCTACAACAACCGTTTCTCTATCACTGATCCTTGGAATGACGAGTTGCTTTGGGGATACTCTGATGTAAACAACAGCGACGGAAAATTTTCCAGTGGAACCCAGATGAGAACTTTGGCTAGTCCCGGTACTGCATCGTTCGCTTATCAATGGGTAGGCGCATCATACCGGATGTTGGAACTATTCCATACTAAAAATGGCGTACCTATTGACGAAGACCGTACTTGGGATTATGAAAACCGCTTGGAATTGGTAACATTACCTAACGATACTTATCATAAAGGTTATATCCAACCGGGCGAAACATCTGTAAGTTTAGTTCTTAACCGCGAACCGCGTTTCTACGCATGGATTGCTTTCGACCGCGGAATCTGGCGTACACACGATTTGAAAAATGACTTGAAAATGCGTTACGGCGAAATGCCCGGCGGACGTACCGCTTCACACGGTACAGACTACTACTGGACAGGTATTGCTATCAAAAAATTGGTTCACCCCGAATCAAGTTCCGGAGCATGGCAACGTATCGTAAAATTCCCCTACCCCATGCTTCGTTTGGCAGACCTTTATTTAATGTATGCTGAGGCTTACAACGAATACTACGGTCCCGACCAAAAAGTTTACGACAAATTGAACGCTATCCGCGAACGTGCCGGGTTGCCTAAAATAGAAGATGTATGGAGCAATCCCAATATTGTTACCAGTGTAGGTAAGCATCTTACACAGGACGGTCTGCGCGAAATCATTCACAAAGAACGTCAGATAGAACTCTGTTTTGAAGGCGGACACCGCTATTTCGACATACTCCGTTGGAAACGTGCTAATGAATTTTTCACCTCTCCTGTTCAAGGATGGCAAGCACGCGAAGGTTCAACTCTCGAAACTTTCTATCAACTCACCACTTGGCAAACTCGCGAATGGCAAACCCCGAGAGACTATCTCTTCCCCATTCCTTTGACCGATATGGATAGAAATCCGAATTTGGTTCAAAACCCGGGATGGAAATAATGTCTAATCTTGAAAACTGAGAAATTATGAAACTAATAAATAAATTATCTGTAATGCTCGCAGCTACCGCTTTCTTGGCGGTAGGTTGCGACGACGACAACGATAACAATGGCGGCGGCGCATCTGCTCCTGCACAGATAACCAATGTAACGTTTACTCCTCAACCGGGCGGCGGTTACTTTCTGTACACATATCCGGACGATGAAAACTTCTTGTACACCCGGGCTGAATATATTATAGACTCAGGAGAAAAAATCTCTAAAACTACCAGCTGTTACTTAGATACGCTCTTTATAGAAGGTTTCGGATCGGTAAAAGAATATCAAGTAAAAATCTATTCGGTCGGTCGCAACAACGCAACCTCCGAACCGGTTATCATGAATGTTACTCCGTTACCTACTGCTACCGAAACGATTTTGAATACAGTACAAATCAAATCGGGTTTCTCTTCTATTATAGCTGAATGGGAAAATGAAACGGAAGCAAAGATTACGGCTTACATCACCATCTCGATAGACGGAAGAGAAGCTACCAAAGTACAGTCTTCAAATTTAAAGAAAGATCAATTCTCCATTGAAAACCTTGAAGGCAGAAGCTATAAAGTTACTGCTCGTTTGGAAGACAACTACGGAAACTCATCTTCTGTAAGAGATTTAGGAGAAATCACCCCAAAAGAAGACTACGAACTGGAAAAAGACAAATGGTCATTCCTAAGCGACGCTTTACTTTACGGAAACAAATGGGATAAATCTGAAAAAGACGAAACCAAACAAAAGCCGTATGCCGAATATCAAGACACTTGGACATACGACTCTTTGAGAAATGCAGCCGCTTCATATTTCGAAGGTCGAGTAGAAAAACTATTCAACGGAGAAACGGATAATGCTGATTTATTGAATCTCGACTATTGTCATACAGGCCCGCTATCCTTCCCGTTCTCTTATTTCTTCGATTTGGGCGAAACCGTTCAAGCCTCTCGTGTACGAGTATGGCAACGCGATTACGGAGGACAATTCTGGGGCGGACAAAACTGCAAAACTTTCGAACTATACATTAGCGATGACGCCGATGCAACCGATGGTATTACCGGATGGGAATATGTAGGACGTTATACGATCACTAAACCTTCGGATAATACGCTTGCAAATCTTGCTGCACGAGAAGGCCACGAATTCCTTCTGTACCCTGACGATCCTCGCTTCACCAAACCTTTCCGGTATTTCCGCTACAAAATGTGCGTACCGTTTGTAAGTTCAATGACTTCTATTTGTACATCTGAAATTACATTATACGGAAATACCGGCGGAAACCAGCCGTATGCACCCTCGGTAACTCCCGAAGCGACAACTCCGACAGAATAAGAATCTGAGTAATAACCGAAAAAGAATGAATGTTATGAAAATAAATAAACTACTATTATTAAGCGTTTTGCCAGCTCTCGGTATTCTCAGCAGTTGCGAGGATATGGACGAAAACTACAAAGACTATACCACCGAAGTCGTATTTTCCGGAAAAATAACGAATCTGAAATCCCTAATCGGATATCAAAGCGTTATCTTGTATTGGGACAATCCGATAGACCAACGATCAAAAGGTATCGAGATAGAATGTATCGGGGCTGACACTACAGTATTCAAATATGATTTGACTGAACTGAACTCCAACAGCAACGACTTAGAAGTTTACAAAGCAGACTCTGTACGTATTAAAGGATTAACAGAAGGAACTGGATATGACTTTACTGTTTACTCTACTGATGCTTACGGAAACCGTTCGATAGCCGTATCAACTACCGTCTTGCCTTTGTCGTCAAGTGCGGTAGAAAGTATCATTCCCCCTACTTGCGCAACAGGAATCGATGCAGACGGAAATACAGCGCTGAATTTTACGAACATCTCTACAATGTCTATCCGCTTTGCCGGAAAAATCGTTTATCAGATATTCGATGAAAACGGAAACGCTATCTCCGATCAACTGACAGAGACCGTTGAAGTAGGCGATTCTAAAAAAGGAACTCGTTATACTGAATGGTTGGTAAGCTATCCCGGACTAAACGTTAATACTCCATACACCGTTAAATTCAAAACAGATGTTTGGCCGCTATCCGGAACGTCCATCACAGAAGACATCATAACGATGGAATCGGAAGCCAAAATTACATATCGTATCAATAACTTGTCGAATTTATCATATACGGCAGGAAAAGACTATGTTATTCTGAAATGGGGACAGACAAAGAACGCTTTGACAAAAAACATCGTCATCACATACGGAGATCAAACAATTACACATCCGTATGACATTAGCAAAACTACCGATGAAGAAAAAATAGTTTTAACCGAAAATAACGCGGTAACATTTACTCTGGCTCGGGAAGATGCAGACGGACTTTTGTCAAGAACTTCAACCATCAACGCAACTCCGATTACGCAAGCATTTGTAGATGCTATATCCGACCCGAAAATGGAACAAAGCGAAAATGTGTTAGGCCAACCTGAACTGAAATTCTCGAAAGTAGGTAATAGCAGCCAATATAATTTAGTAGCTACCGATAATATGTCGGAATTCACCTACGAAGTTACTGAAGCTGACGGTACTCCTGTTCCGGGTATGAGCGGTACATTAAATATTTCATCTACCATCCAAGAATTTATCCTGCCTGCATCAACACTTGAAAGGGGTAAAGATTATAAGATAACATACTCTTTCGACTGTTATCCGAAAGTATCAGGAAAAGTTTCATTAGACGTATTTACAGTAACACGTACAAAAGACATTAATTTTGAAACAGTAGAATAAGTATTGTCTCTCTCTAATTAAAAAAGGTATGTTTAACGTTGTTAGACATACCTTTTTCTTACATCCGATTGCAGAAAAACATCTTTAAAATTTCATCTCTCAATTAGAAAATTTTCTTTATCCTCTGTTTCCCCGACAAAAATTCCAGCATGCCTCCACACCATCAAAAGGCTATTTATTCTTTATAGAACAAGCTATTCCCCCCAATTTTATTCAACGAAATATACGGATATATACAAAAAATCGACCGTTCAACCGATAATATCATACTTCTTTCAAATAATATCTCTCACGGAATACCATATACCCGAAAAAGAAATAAAAAGGATTTTGAGAAGAAACAAAAACCAAATACAGTTTTCGTATAAAAGGTATATAAATTCTGCTCGATTATCCTACTATACAAGACAAATGCGGAAACCGATCCCGTCAAAATAAATTGTGTTTTTTCTCTACGTTTTCTTAGAAAAACTGAACAGAGAACGTCTATAACCGGCGCAATATTGAAAATATTCTATAAACTTTCACATACAAAGCAAACGTTTTCTGTTGCTTCTCAAAAGCCGGAATCAAAAATCTTCTTGTACTGAGTATTGGGCAAAGAAATAATTTTAGTGCATCCATAAACAAAAAAGGTTGTCCGGAAAACCGGACAACCTTTTTAATATAGTTAGATTAGAATGCTTTATTTCGCAACAGAAGAGATATCGAATTTTGCAAATTCAAGATCTGAGGCTGCCATTGCTGCCATTGAAGGATCTAATTTGATTGATTCTTTTAAGTTACTCAAAACTCCTGCGGCGTTGTTGGTACGAGCCGACAACACAGCTTTCAAATAAGCGGTAGTAGCATCCGGATTTTGAATAGAAGCTAATGTATTCTTAGCTTTATTATAATCCTTAGCCAAGATTTGAGCCAAAGCAGCATTATTAGTACTTGCATTGCTGAAAGAATTAACGGCTTTTGTATATTCACCTTTCTTAGCATAGAGAGAACCCATAGCAGCACCTAATTCAGGAGCGCCGGCAGCACGACCGAAAGCCTGTTCTGCGGCAGCTACATCGTTTTTAGCCAATGAAACCAAACCTAAGTTCAATTGAGTTTCAGGAGCAGAAGGATTCAATCTATTAGCTTTTTGGAACCATGAAGTAGCGTCAGCAATTTTACCTTGCGCCAAATTGATAGCGCCGATATTGTTATATGCACGGAAATCGTTCGGATAAATTTCGACAGCTTTATTATAGATAGCTAATTTTTGAGCATCGGTGTTTACCAAAGTAGCGGCGTAAAGCAACTCTTCTACATTTAATTCTTTGGGGTTAGATGATGCCAATTTAGAAATTTCTTCGTCTGATTTACCAATCAAATTGATAGTTGCCGTGATTCTTGAAGCACGTAATTTCGGAAGAATTTCTTCTGCCAACACTTTGAAAGTAGCTGACATATTTTTAATTTCTCTTTCTCTTTCTTCCGGATCTTTATACATAGACAATACGCGAAGAATCAATTCTTTGTCTTGAATATTTGATTTTTCAACCAATTCTTGGAAACCAGCCCAGTCTTCTGCGGTAAATTCACCTTCGATATCTGCGTTGATATTATCTTTTTTCAGTTGTTTAGTCAAGAACTTGGTTGTATTGTTTTCACGTTGTTCGGCCAATTTGGTATTCAAATCTAAACCTCCATCAGGAGAAGCATAAGAAGAAATATTTACACCTACAATTTCTTTGTTTTCTGCTTCATTAGCTTTTATCAATTCAGATTGAAGGTCTTTCATTTCTTGTGAATTCAATTCGCTGGAACGAAGGTTAGCCTGTTGAATAAGGAACAAGATATTAGCTTTATAATTTTCTTTGATAATACGTTGGAATTTATCCGGCGCGATAGACGGAGTAGAAGTTCCGCATAATTCAGCAGTAGCGATTACGCCTTCTGCAATTTTTACGCGAGGCAAATCATACGTTTTACTTCCTTTCTTTACTTGGAAAGCAAGATAAAGGTCTGATTTTCTCATTGCGGGTATATATTTGAATGAAGTTTTCATCGTAATATTTCCACCCATTTTGTAAGAAATCGCTTGATTGTTTCCTTCTACTTTTTCGCCTTGATAAACGAACGGAGCAGCAGCGGTTTCGCCTCCTTCATATACAAGATACGGAGTAACTGTTACAACAGCTTTTTTGTTAAAATACTTAGCAGGAAACTTTCCTGTAATAGTAGCAGGTACTTCACCTCCTACAACTTCCAACGGATTAGGATTTACAGTGAAATAATCTGCTGATAAAGGACCCATTTTTTTACAGCCGGTAAAAATTACCAACAGGGCCATCAGTAACGGTAAATAAAGTTTTTTACTCATAACTAAGTTGTTTATTTTGGTTATACTTCTTTGTTTTCAATAACTTTGCGGCAAAAGTAATACTATATTTTTAATTTAGTACCTAAATATATAAAAAATAAGTACGTTTTTTCGCTAAATAAAGAATATTTATACGTTCAAAAGTTCAAAGATAATTAATTATCTAATCAATAAAAACTTAAAGGCTCTTTTTTGTTAAAAAACACCGAACAAAAACATGTATTTTCTCATTGTATTTTGTTCTTTTTTACATTCCAGCACAGAATATGTTCAAAATAGCACCTTTCATAAAAATTTATTTTCGAAATCTACTATACCATTATATTATATAGCTAAAATTCAGAATCGACAGAAAATTTATTTACGGGCATTACGCGGATGATGTGTCAAAATCTCGCTTCTGAGATAATCTTTATCCATATGAACATATATCTCAGTCGTTTTAATACTTTCATGTCCCAACATCTCTTGAATTGCCCGCAAATTTGCACCACCCTCCAACAAATGCGTTGCAAAAGAATGTCTAAACGTATGAGGACTAATTTGCTTATGTATCCCGCACACCTGACATTGACGTTTGATAATTGTAAAAATCATCTCTCTTGTCAATTTCGCTCCTCTTCGATTTAAAAAAAGTATATCTTCATTCCCCTTTTTTACTTTCAACAAGTTTCTGTCATACAAATACATAGAAATTGCTTTCTGAGCCGGTACAGACAACGGTACTAAGCGTTGTTTCCCTCCTTTCCCTTCTACCAAGAGAAACTCCTCATCCATATACACTTGCGAAATTTTCAAATTTACAAGTTCCGATACCCGTAATCCGCAACCATACAATACTTCAAAAATAGCCCGGTTACGCTGATCTTCTGCTTTACCCTCATTGAACGACCCTATCAGAGCTTCTATCTCCTGTAAATTTAAAACAACCGGCAAGTGCAAACCCAATTTAGGAGTATCCAATAATTCAGACGGGTCGGCGGATATGACTTTTTCTATCTGCAAATACTGGAAAAACGATTTAATGCCCGACACTATACGAGCCTGTGACCGCGCAGAAATACCCAATTCGGATAAACATTCTACAAATAACAGCAAATCTTCGTACTTTACAGAAGTAACCGAAAGTTCTTTTTCGTCCAGATACTCATACAACTTTTTTACATCATTTCGATATGCCTCGATAGTATTTCCCGAAAGACCTTTTTCTAACGCTAAAAAAGAAAGATATTTTTTTATCACGCCTTTTTCTGCAAGTATCATAAAAATGCTATTATCGTACCGTAAATTTTACTACTTTTGCAGCGGATTTTTATGAACCCAAAGCAAAATTTTTATCGTACAAAGATAAAAAATCCGGTAAAAGTATGTATGCAACTTCCAAAACTAAGTATAACTTCTTTTACCGTAAACAGTACGATGTAAAATGTTTTTATAACAAAAAAGATTATGAACATTCTGATTATTAACGGCCCGAATCTAAACCTATTGGGGAAACGGGAAAAATCGGTCTACGGCGATAGTTCTTTTGAAAATTACTTATGTGAGTTACGTGCGCAATATCCTCAACATCAAATTAATTACTTTCAATCGAATGTAGAAGGTGAATTAATAAACGCCATTCACGACAACGGTTTCGGCAAAACAGACGGCATTATTCTGAATGCAGGAGCCTACACGCATACTTCTATCGCTATCTCCGATGCCATACGTGCCGTAACCGTACCGGTAATAGAAGTTCATATTTCAAATATTCACGCACGCGAAGCATATCGCCATATCTCTATGATAGCGGCAGCGTGCAAAGGTTCCATCATCGGATTCGGGCTTAACTCATACCGCCTTGCTGTCGAAGCCCTCTCTATCTAAAAAGTTCTAACATATTTTATTTATATGCCTAAATATACAAAAATTGTTGCTACCGTTTCTGACAAACGTTGCGATGTACCTTTTATACAAGCATTATATGATAATGGATTGAACGTTGTCCGTATGAATTCCGCCCATTTAGATGCAGACGGATTCAGCAAAATCATTACTAATGTACGAGCCGTTTCTAACAAAATAGCGATCCTCATGGATACAAAAGGTCCGGAGATGCGTACTACGGCTATTGCAAACGATGAAAAAATCACATTTACAGCAGGAAACCTCATAAAAGTTGTCGGTAATCCGGCACAATTGACCTCTGCCGAATGTATTGCCATTTCATATCCTAAATTCGTACATGATCTATCCGTAGGAAGCCTTCTACTTATTGACGATGGAGAATTGGAATTCAAGGTACTCGAAAAGCATGAAGATTATTTAATATGCGAATCTCAAAACGAAGGAGAACTGGGGTCTCGTAAAAGCGTCAACGTTCCGGGAGTACGTATCAATTTACCAGCTCTGACAGAACGAGACAAAACAAATATTCAGTATGCGATAGATCATAAAATCGACTTTATCGCACACTCGTTTGTACGCAACAAACAAGACATTCTGGATATACAGGAAATTCTTGACCGGCACAACAGCCCTATTAAGATCATAGCTAAAATAGAAAATCAAGAAGGCGTAGACAATATCGACGAAATTTTAGAAGTGGCTTACGGAGTAATGGTTGCCCGAGGCGATTTAGGAATAGAAATTCCCCAAGAAAAAATTCCCGGCATCCAACGCATTTTGATAAAAAAATGCGTATTAGCTAAGAAACCCGTTATCGTAGCTACCCAAATGTTACACTCGATGATAAAAAACCCTCGCCCCACACGAGCCGAAGTAACAGATATAGCCAACGCCATATATTACCGCACGGACGCTCTTATGCTGAGCGGCGAAACGGCTTACGGAAAATATCCGGTAGAAGCCATTGCCACCATGTCTAAGATTGCCGAAGAAGCGGAAAAAACGAAATTGTCTGACAACGATATACGTGTAGTCATTTCCGGAAACGACCTTGATGTAACCTCTTTCTTAGCCAAACAAGCCGTTAAAGCGTCTGTCAAACTAAACGTAGGAGCCATCATCACCGACAGTTATTCAGGACGTACTGCCCGTTACTTAGCAGCATATAGGGGAAAGCATCCTGTTTTCGCCATCTGCTATAACGAAAATGTTATGCGCCAATTAGCCCTTTCATACGGTATTTTCCCTATGTTCTTGGCAGAAACCCCCACAACACGCGAATATTTGCACAAAGGGCTTAACAAACTATTGAAAAAAGGTCTGCTTACTACAGACGAATTGATTGCTTATGTAGGAGGCGCATTCGGAGAAAAAGGCGGCACAACTTTCCTCGAAATCAACCAAGTTGGGAAAGTCTTAAACTCATACGATAAATACCTGATACCGAACCTCGAAGAATCAGAGAAAAAATAGGGATATTTTTAATTATGGAGCAGGAATTAGAGCAATATATACTCAATCACAGCGACAGCGAAGGCGAATTGCTTTCGCTGCTCAATCGTGATACTCATGTTAACCTGCTTCGTCCGCGTATGCTCTCCGGACATTTACAAGGACGAATATTAAAAATGATTTGCCGGATGATTTCACCCGTCCGTATTCTGGAATTAGGTACTTTTACCGGATACTCCGCCCTTTGCATGGCCGAAGCATTACCGGAAAACGGAGAGTTGCATACCATTGAGATAGACGACGAACTGGAAGATTTCATCCGAAAATACTTCAACCGCTCTCCATACGGCAATCGCATACATCTTCATATTGGAGATGCCCGCAACATTATTCCCACTCTCGACGGTTATTTCGACATGGTTTTCATCGATGCCGACAAACGTCTCTATTCGGAATATTATGACCTCGTATTCGACAAAATACACTCGGGCGGATTTATTTTAGCAGACAATACCTTATGGGACGGAAAAGTATTGCAGACGCCTCACCGTAGCGATGCGCAAACCATAGGGATTCAACATTTCAACGAAAAAATAACCGCCGACAAACGTGTTGAGAAAGTTATTCTTCCCCTCAGAGACGGGCTAACACTTATCTACAAAAAATAAAATCCGCAACCTATCCATATTAAAACACGCCGTTTTAAAAAAAAAGCGTATTTTTGACAACAATATCTATCTGTACTCCGTTAGTGATTCAGAAACAGGATTATATTAACTCTATAAAACGATAAAAATGGAAACAACCCGTCAAAATAAAATAGCCCGGCTATTACAGAAAGAACTAAGCGATATTTTTTTAGGCGAAACCCGTAAAACTCACGGAATCTTAATCTCGGTAAGTGCCGTGCGCGTTAGTCCCGATTTAAGCGTAGCCAAAGTATATCTCAGCATATTCCCTTCGGAAAAAGCGCAAGAATTACTAAGTTCTATCCAAAACAACGCAAAACAAGTTCGTTATGAACTTGCACAACGAGTACGGATGCAATTACGTAAAACTCCTGAATTATCGTTCTTCATTGATGATTCTCTCGATTATATTGAAAAAATAGACTCATTACTCCATTAAATCAAACAACCGGAGCAAAATGAGTTTACCGTTAAAAATAGCCAAACGCTATTTAGTATCAAAAAAATCGCACAGCGTTATCAATATCATATCCATGGTATCTATCTGCGGTGTCGTAATCGCTACTATGGCTATGGTATGCGTATTGTCGGTATTCAACGGATTCCAAATTCTCATCGCGTCCTTATACTCTACCATCGACCCGCAGATAAAAGTAACTCCTATACAAGGTAAAACATTCGATGTTTCAGACCCTGCTATTCAAGAGATGGCGCAATGGCCGGAAATAGCCCAACTATCTCCCGTAATAGAAGAAAACGTACTTATGGTTTACGGTAACCGGCAGGTTCCGGCCTTGCTCAAAGGCGTTACAAACCAATACGAAAAGCAAACCCGAATTAACGACATTATCATAGACGGACATTTCTTGCTTCATGATACGGTTTCCGACTACGCAACCTTAGGTGTAGGTCTGGCAAATTCATTGGCCACAGGAGCCGGTTTCAGACGCCCGTTAATGGTGCATGTGCCCAAACGCACTGCCCGCATAAACATCGGGAATCCCGCTTCGTCGCTATCGTCGGGCAGACTGTTTATGACAGCAGTATTTCAGGTAAACCAAGCTGAATATGATGATCAGATAGCTATTGTTCCGATTGATTTCGCTCGAAAATTATTCGATTATACGACAGAAGCCTCCGCCCTTGAAATTACATTAAAAAGCCAAGCTAACGAATCCAAAACCATACAACGTATAAAACAACAAATAGGAGAGAATTTTGAAGTAAAAAACCGGATGGAACAAAAAGAGGCCTCTTTTAAAATGGTACAAATAGAGAAATGGGTTTCATATCTGATTTTAGGATTCATATTGATGATAGCATCATTTAACGCCATAGGATCGCTATCGATGTTGATTATCGATAAAAAAGCAGATATTGCCACTTTAAAAAGTATGGGTGCAGATAACTCTCTTATTTCTAATATTTTTTTAACTGAGGGATGGCTTATATCCGCTATCGGAGCAGTAACGGGCATTGTAATAGGTATTTTATTATGCTTAGGGCAACAAACCTTCGGATGGATTACATTAGGAGAAATGTCCGAAGCATTTATCATAGATGCCTACCCTGTCGCTATTAAGCCGTTAGACATTGCCGCTATTTTTGCCCTTGTCCTTATTTTAGGATTCTTTACTGCATGGTATCCGGTAAAATATCTCAAAAACATCTGGATGAAATAGTTCTTTCCCAGTATCTATTGTTAATAGATTGCACATAAACTGCATTCCACTCTTTTAATCACCGAGAAAAAGCTCCGGTTAAATAAAAAAACAGCCTGTAAATACAGGCTGTTTTTTATCAGTTTTTCAACAAAACTTATTCTGCGTCTTTGCTTTCTTTACGATTATCTTTACGGTCTTTACGCTCATGTTTCTCGCCTTTGTTTTCGCGTTCAGGACGCGGCGGACGAGGAGTAAGCGCTTTCATAGACAAACGGAACTTTCCGGTTTTCTTATCTATCTCAATTAGTTTTACCGTCAATTCATCGCCTTCTTTAATTCCCGAATTTTCCATCGAATCAATGCGATCCCAGCTTATCTCCGATATATGTAATAATCCGTCTTTACCGGGCAAAAATTCTACAAAGGCTCCGAATGCCATGATATTTTTAACAATACCGGTATAAACTTCGCCTTCTTCGGGAACCGCGATAATAGCTTTAATTTTCGCCATTGCGCATTCAATAGAATCGCGGCCGGGAGCACTAATTTCAACACGGCCACAACCATCAATTTCATCAATTGTAACAATAGCGCCGCTTTCTTCTTGAATACCTTGAATAATCTTACCGCCCGGGCCAATAATAGCGCCAATCATGTCTTTGGGCACAGTTATTACTTCTATACGCGGTGCATGCGGTTTCAATTCCGGACGAGGAGCGGGAAGAGTTTCTAAAATCTTACCGAGAATATGCATACGGCCTTCACGAGCTTGCGCCAAAGCTTTTTCCAATATTTCGTAAG
>JAFUKV010000163.1 GCA_017467745.1 Bacteroidaceae bacterium
CAAAGGTTATCTTACGGAAATGGTAAAATGTTTCGAACGTTTCAAAGCGCAAAACGTCAACCGGTTTATATTAGATTTGCGCTACAATGGCGGCGGATACATTGATTGTTCGCAATGGCTCGGTACGGAACTTGCTCCCGCATCTGCCTTAGACAAAACTTTTGCCTATACGTTGGCAAACGACAAACAAAGCAAACGAAAAGAAATTCTTTCGTTTATTGCGCAAGCAAAATCCGGAAATCTCGACTTGCCCGATTTATACGTACTCACCTCTTCTCTGACGGCATCTGCCAGCGAAACTGTCATTAACAGTTTAAGGGCATATATGAATGTAACCATTATAGGTACACAAACCGAAGGAAAAAACGTCGGGGGAACCATATACGAAAACACTCAATTAGGTTATACCATTACCCCTATTACTTTTAAGGTATATAACGCATTAGATAAGTCAGATTTCAACAACGGCTTCGTACCTGAACATATTGTAGACGAAGCCGGTTCTATGGAACAATTTTACGATTTGGGAGACACTCGCGAAAAATTACTTTCAAAAGCCATTTTATTAATAACCGGAACAGAAAATACAAGTGTAAATGTAAAATCTTCTGCTCGGCAAAATTTATTGGAATTATCGCCTTTTCATTCTCTACTAAGGTATGACAGTTATGGAAAATTGTTAAAACAAGGAGAATAATTAAGGTTACACTCTTTAATAGAATCAATAACAAATTGATAATAACTACAATATACATTTAAAGAATGTTGTGTTTTCATAAGACAAAACAAGCGGCAAATATTAGTACCTTTGCAGCCTAATTTAAACCATAAATATTTTTATGATGGAAATGAAAATGCAATTCAAGGAAGGATTGTGGAACAATCAAATATATGTGCGCGATTTCGTACATCACAACATCACTCCTTATTACGGTAACGCCGACTTTCTGACAGGCCCCACCGAACGGACTAAAAAAGTGTGGAACATTTGTTTGGCCGCATTAGAAGAAGAACGTGCCAACAACGGCGTACGAAAAATAGACAATCACAATATTTCGACCATTACCTCACATAAAGCCGGATACATAGACAAGGAAAACGAACTGATTGTCGGACTTCAAACCGATGAACTGTTAAAACGTGCCATGAAGCCGTTCGGCGGAATAAAAGTAGTAGAAAAGGCTTGTAAAGAAAACGGTCTCGAAGTAGACGAAAAAGTTCGCGACATCTTCTACAACTATCGTAAAACCCATAATGACGGGGTATTCGACGTATATACCGAAGAGATTCGTTCATACCGTTCGTTAGGATTCTTAACCGGATTACCCGACAACTATGCGCGTGGACGTATCATCGGCGATTACCGCCGTTTGGCTCTCTACGGTATAGACCGCCTTATCGAAGCTAAAAAAGAAGACCTCGCTTCTTTGACCGGCCCCATGACAGAAGAACGCATCCGTACCAGAGAAGAGGTAGCAGAACAAATCAAGGCGCTAAAAGAAATAAAAGTAATGGGCAAATATTACGGTTTAGACCTTTCTCGTCCCGCATATTCAGCGCAAGAAGCCGTTCAATGGGTTTATATGGCATATTTGGCTGCCGTAAAAGAACAAGACGGAGCTGCTATGTCTCTCGGAAACGTATCTTCATTCCTTGATATTTATATTGAATACGATTTGCAACACGGCAACATCGACGAGACTTTCGCTCAGGAGTTGATAGACCAATTCGTCATCAAATTACGCATGGTACGTCATCTGCGTATGGGATCGTACAATGATATTTTCGCCGGAGACCCCACTTGGGTAACCGAAGCTATCGGCGGACGCTTCAACGATGGACGGACGAAAGTTACCAAGACATCGTTCCGTTTCTTGCAGACGTTGTATAATCTCGGTCCCAGCCCCGAACCGAACATGACTGTACTGTGGAGTCCCGAACTGCCCGAAGGATTCAAAGAATATTGCGCAAAAGTATCTATCGACACATCGTCTATACAATACGAAAACGACACATTGATGCGCGAAGTTCGCAACTGCGACGATTACGGTATCGCTTGTTGCGTATCTTACCAAGCTATCGGAAAACAAATACAATTCTTCGGCGCGCGCTGTAACCTTGCCAAAGCATTGTTGCTGGCCATTAACGGCGGACGTTGCGAAAATACCGGAACCGTAATGGTTAAAGACATTCCGGTACTTACCGGAGATTTGCTGAACTTTGAAGAAGTTTGGTCTAACTACAAAAAAGTGTTAATGCAGGTTGCCCGCGTATACAACGAAGCAATGAACATCATTCACTATATGCACGACAAATACTATTACGAAAAAGCGCAAATGGCATTTGTCGACACCAATCCTCGTATAAATCTCGCTTACGGAGTAGCCGGATTGTCTATCGCCATAGACTCATTATCGGCTATCAAATACGCCAAAGTACGTGCTAAACGCAACGATATCGGCTTAACGGAAGGTTTCGACATTGAAGGAGAATTCCCCTGTTTCGGTAACGATGACGACCGTGTAGACCATCTTGGCGTAGACTTGGTTTACTTTTTCAGCGAAGAGTTGAAAAAGCTGCCCATTTATAAAAACGCCCGTCCTACTTTGTCGTTATTAACTATTACATCAAATGTAATGTACGGTAAAAAAACCGGTGCAACTCCCGACGGACGTTTAAAAGGCGTGGCTTTCGCTCCCGGCGCAAACCCGATGCACGGACGCGATAAAAAAGGAGCTATTGCATCGCTCAGCTCGGTTGCCAAGCTCCGTTACCGCGATGCGCAAGACGGTATCAGCAACACATTCTCTATCGTTCCGAAAGCATTAGGCGTAGACGCTGAAACACGGATAGAAAATCTGGTTACGATGATTGACGGATATTTTACCAAAGGCGCACACCACCTGAATGTAAACGTTCTTAATCGCGAGATGCTACAAGATGCTATGGAGCATCCCGAAAAATATCCGCAACTTACCATACGAGTATCGGGATATGCCGTTAATTTCGTGAAATTGAGCCGAGAACATCAATTAGAAGTTATTTCTCGCAGTTTCTTCGAAAGAATGTAATTCAAACCTATAAATTCCAACGGGGTATGTAACAACGCATACCCCGTTTTTTTGTATCTTTGTATCCATGATACAAGTACACTCTTACGAATCGTTAGGAACATACGACGGACCCGGATTACGGTTAGTCGTATTTTTACAAGGTTGCAACTTCAAATGCCTTTATTGCGCAAACCCCGATACTATATCCGTAACGGGAGGAACCCCAACCGACGAAAATGAAATTGTCCGCATGACACTTAACGAACGTCCCTTTTTCGGCAAAAAGGGCGGTATTACATTTTCCGGAGGAGAACCTACATTACAGGCCGAACAACTGGTGTCACTTTGTCAAAAGTTAAAAGACGCCGGCATACACATTTGTATAGACACCAACGGCAGTATCTTAAATGAAACGACAAAACAGTTGTTCCGTTTAGCCGATTTGATATTGTTAGACGTCAAAGAATTCAACCTCGAACATCACCGCCGCATCACCGGTAGAAGTAATGAAACGACACTCGCAACCGCAGCTTATTTAGAAGAAATACAAAAACCATTCTGGTTACGCTACGTATTAGTGCCCGGATATACCGATTTTGCAGACGATATAAAATCGTTAGGAAAGCACTTCGCATCCTATCGCCAGTTACAAAGGGTAGAAATTTTACCGTATCACACATTGGGAAAGCATAAATACGAACCATTAGGTTTAACGTATCAATTGGAAGGCGTAAAAGAAAACACGCACGAACAATTGCAAAAAGCCCAACAACTGTTTTCCGATTATTTTAAAGAAGTTTACATAAACTAAAAAATTCACATGAAAAAATTCATTTGTATGATAACAAGCGCAATAACACTTTCCGCATGCAATATGCCGAAAGAAAATCCGGTTACATCTCCGGACACATTCGATTATAACGTAGAACAATTTGCCGATATAGGTATCTTGCGTTATCGGGTAGAAGGTTTTGAATCGCTTTCGTTGCAACAGAAAAAAATGATATATTATCTTTCGCAGGCGGCAGTGGCCGGACGAGATATTTTTTTCGACCAAAACGGTAAATGGAATTTAGCTATTCGCCGTACATTGGAAGCTGTTTATGAAAACTACAAAGGAAATCGCGACAACGACCAGTTCAAAGCGTTGGAGCAATATTTAAAACAGGTATGGTTTGCCAGCGGCATACACCACCACTACTCGATGGATAAATTCAAACCGGAATTTTCAAAAGAATTTTTTGCAGAAACCGTACAAAGTATCGATAATTCATTATTACCCTTGAAAGAAGGAGAAAGTAAAGAAGATTTAATAGCTAATCTATCGCCGGTTATTTTCGACCCTTCAATCGATGCCAAACGTGTCAATCAGGCAGCGGGAGAAGACTTGATACAAACATCCGCTTGCAACTACTACGAAGGCGTTACACAAGAGGAGGCCGAATCGTTCTACAACAACATGAAAGATTTGAAAGACGAAACTCCCGTTTCATACGGATTAAACAGCCGGTTGGTAAAAAAAGACGGAAAAATACAAGAACTTGTCTGGAAAACCGACGGACTATACGGAGAGGCTTTGAAAGAAGTTGTCTATTGGTTGGATAAAGCCAAATCGGTAGCGGAAAACGAAGCACAACAAGCATACATAGAAAAATTAATAGATTTCAACAAATCCGGCGATTTAAAAACATTCGACGAATACGCTATTTTATGGGTAAAAGATACGATATCAGACATTGATTTCGTAAATGGTTTCACCGAGTCGTATGGAGACCCGCTGGGTATGAAAGCGAGTTGGGAATCTGTTGTGAATTTCAAAAACAAAGAGGCTTCTAAACGAACGGAAACCATCAGTGAAAACGCACAATGGTTCGAAGACCATTCGCCGGTAGACAAACGTTTCAAGAAAGAGACCGTAAAAGGCATATCGGCAAAAGTAATTACAGCCGCTATGTTGGGCGGCGACTGCTATCCGGCCACCCCTATCGGTATAAACCTGCCTAACTCCAACTGGATACGGCGCGACCACGGTTCTAAATCCGTAACAATAGAGAACATAACGAAAGCCTACGATATGGCAAGCCTCGGAAACGGATTCAACGAAGAGTTCGTTTGGAGCGATACGGAACAGGATTTGATGAAGAAATACGGCTTTATATCTGACAACATGCACACAGACCTACATGAATGTTTAGGACACGGTTCGGGGAAACTGCTATCCGGAGTAGATCCCGATGCGTTAAAAGCCTACGGCTCTACTCTCGAAGAAGCCCGTGCAGACCTGTTTGCCCTTTATTATATAGCCGATCCGAAATTAGTTGAGTTGGGACTATTACCTAACGGAGACGCTTACAAAGCGGAATATTACCGTTATATCATGAACGGTCTCATGACGCAATTAACTCGAATAGAACCGGGAAAATCGGTTGAAGAATCACACATGCGCAATCGTCAGTTAATTGCCAAATGGATATTTGAAAAAGGCGCTCCGGACAATGTCATTGAATTGAAAAAACGTGATGGAAAAACATTTGTCATTATCAACGACTATGATAAAATGCGAACATTAGTTGGCGAACTGTTAGCGGAAGTACAACGCATCAAGTCGGAAGGCGACTACGAAGCGGGAAAAAATTTAGTAGAGAATTACGGGGTAAAAGTCGATGCAAACCTACATAAAGAAATACTTGACCGTTATGCCCGCTTGCAAATAAAGCCCTACAAAGGATTCGTCAATCCGATTTATATTCCTATAACAAATGATGAAGGAGAAATTACAGATATAAAAATTGCGTATGACGAAGGATATGCCGAACAAATGCTTCGTTATTCAAAAGAATTCAACGCATTGCCAACCTACAATAATTAGTCGGAAAAATGGAAACGGAAATCCGACAAATAAAGCAACAACTACGGATGGCAATGAATGGAATCGTATCATCCAGTATGCGTGAGAAAGGCGTAAATTATCGTGTCAATTTCGGACTGACAGCTCCGTTAATAAAACGAATAGCCGATACACACGACAAACGCGCCGACCTTGCCGAATATCTTTGGAATGAACAGGTACGGGAGTCTAAAATATTGGCGACACTGCTTTATCCGGAAAACGAGTTTACGGAAACAGTAGCCGGCAGATGGATCGATTCTCTCGAACAAGCGGAAATAGCCGATCAACTCTGTTTCAATCTGGCAGGGAAGCGGCCTTACGCCATAGAATTAGCTTTGAGATATACGGCTTCTGATACTCCTGTAAAACGCTACGCAGGGTTTCAACTTCTGACAAGAGCCATGCACAACAAATTTTATTTGACAGAAGCCCAAACAGAAAAGCTAATAACCGATATATTATCTGCCAATCAACCGGATACAGCTTTATTCATTAAGGCTGCGGCAATAAACTGCTTGAAATTTGCTATGCGGCAACACCCAGACACTGCACAACTCATTGTACAGACTGTAAAAAACAGTCTGTACACGCAACCGGAAAACGAATGGATACGCAGCATATCTGACGAGCTGAATACAGAACTCGAATTTTTGGAAGAATCCATTTTTTAAGCGGCCAAAGTTGCTCGGAGTTATAAAAAGTCATATCTTTGCCTCATAGGATAGTAGGCCATGTCAGACCAAAAGACAAAAGATATTGTAAAGTTCGAGTTGACTCATTATTTAGAATCGAAAGGGCTCCGTAAAACCCCTGAAAGATATGCGATTCTGGATAAGATATATTCAATGAACGAACACTTTGACGTTGACTCGTTGTACGATGAAATGGCACAAAGCGAATATCGTGTCAGCCGGGCTACCGTTTATAATACTATCGACTTATTGATAGATGCCGGATTAGTCAGAAAACATCAGTTCGGATCAAATCCCGCTCAATACGAGAAGTCGTATAACATGGTCAATCATCATCACCTGATATGTACAAAATGCGGAAAAGTGCAAGAAGTAAAAGATATGGAATTGCTCCAATCATTGGCAAACAAAAAGTTTAACCGTTTTACAACCTCTTATTATACTTTATATGTGTACGGTGTATGTAACCGTTGTACACAAGCAGAAAAAAGAAAATCATTGAAAAAATAATTTATAAACCGTAGAAATGAAAGTAGATGTTTTATTAGGTTTACAGTGGGGCGACGAAGGCAAAGGAAAAGTTGTAGACGTACTCACTCCTAACTATGACGTAGTAACCCGTTTCCAAGGAGGTCCGAATGCGGGACATACGTTGGAATTCGATGGCCAAAAATATGTTTTACGCTCTATCCCTTCCGGAATTTTTCAAGGCGGAAAAATCAATATAATAGGCAACGGCGTTGTTTTAGACCCTGTTTTGTTTAAACAAGAAGCCGAAAGTTTGGCTTCCAGCGGACACGATTTAACCAAACGCTTGTATATTTCGAAAAAAGCCCATCTGATTCTTCCTACGCACAGAGTTTTAGACGCTGCGTACGAAGCAGCAAAAGGTGCCGGAAAAATCGGGACTACGGGCAAAGGTATCGGTCCCACATATACCGATAAAGTAAGCCGTAATGGTGTACGGGTAGGCGATATTTTAGGCGACTTCAAAGCGATATACGCTACTGCCAAAGCCAAACACGAAACCATACTGAAAGGGCTTAACTATACCTACAACATAGATGAACTGGAAAAAGAATGGTTCGATGCTATCGAATATCTGAAACAGTTCAACTTAATCGACAGCGAACACGTCATCAACGGTTACCTGAAAAGCGGGAAATCGATTCTTGCCGAAGGTGCACAAGGAACATTGTTAGACGTTGATTTCGGCTCTTATCCTTTTGTGACTTCTTCTAATACGATATGTGCCGGAGCATGTACGGGCTTAGGCGTTGCGCCGAACCGCATAGGAGAAGTATACGGTATTTTCAAAGCATATTGTACTCGTGTCGGTAGCGGCCCGTTCCCTACCGAACTTTTCGATGAAACAGGCGAAACCATGCGCCGCATCGGACACGAATTCGGAGCTGTAACAGGACGTTCTCGCCGTTGCGGTTGGATAGACTTGGTTGCTCTGAAATACGCTATCATGGTAGATGGTGTTACCAAACTGATCATGATGAAAAGCGATGTACTCGACGATTTTGAAACAATCAAAGCTTGTGTTGCATATAAAATTGACGGTAAAGAGGTAGAAGAGTTTCCTTATGAGATAAACGACTCCATTGAACCTATATATGCCGAATTACCGGGATGGAAAACAAAAATGTCGTCAATGCAAAGCGAAGACGAATTTCCCGAAGAATTCAATAACTATATCAGTTTCCTCGAACAAGAATTAGGCGTGCCTATCAAAATAGTATCGGTAGGCCCCGATCGTGAACAAACCATTGTTCGTTATACAGATGAAAACTAAAATCGACGTTAGATTTTTTATAAAGACTGCCTTATTGCTTTGAGGCAGTCTTTTCTTTTTCATACAAAAACAAAGATGTTTCTCCCTGTCTGTCTTCGATTAAACAGAGAACACCAATCTCTTCGCTCCTTTTTCCTGCTGCCACAATATATTAAAAAGACAAAGGAGACTTTCCCCTCCGACATTCTAATAAAGCATACCCCAATTCGATATTCAATGAAATTATCAGATAAATACGATGTATATTTAAATAAAGATTATGGTATTAGAATCGTTCCAATCGCCCGGCATCTATCCTCAACAAAATAAATAGCAAAATACTAAATCCCCATAACGAGGAGCCCCCATAACTAAAAAACGGCAAAGGTATCCCGATAACCGGACATAAGCCTATTACCATACCGATATTGACGGCAACGTGAAAAAACAATATCGACGCTACGCAATAACCATATACTCTTCCGAAATTACTCCGTTGCCTTTCGGCAATATGCACCACACGTAAAATCAACGCAACAAAAAGCAAAACAACAAGCAACGTACCCACAAAGCCCTCTTCTTCTCCGATAGTACAGAATATAAAATCTGTCTCTTGTTCA
>JAFUKV010000164.1 GCA_017467745.1 Bacteroidaceae bacterium
CGGTAAGAATATCTTTTTCTTTTGCTATACGGGCTATTACCGGTGCGGCTCCTGTTCCGGTTCCTCCTCCCATACCGGCTGTAATAAATACCATTTTTGTTCCGTCGTCGAATAATGCGCTGATTTCTTCGAGACTCTCTTCTGCTGCCTCACGAGCGCGCATAGGACGGTTTCCTGCTCCTAAACCTTCGGTTACGGTACGTCCCAATTGTATTTTTCGAGGGATAGGCGAACGCAATAACGCTTGATTGTCTGTATTGCAAAGAGCAAACGAAACATCTTGTATCCCTTCTTTGTACATGTGGTTTACGGCGTTTCCACCGCCACCGCCCACTCCTACGACTTTTATAATCGTCGGATTGCTTTTGGGATATTGAAGGTCTAACGGTTCATTCATTTCCATATAGTGTAATTGTATTTATTCTATTGTTATTTTTTAAAGTTTTTATCGTCATCTTCTTCGAGAATTTTTCCTACTTTTTCTGAGAAAGATCCGAATATGTCAAATAATCCTTTTTTAGGTTGTTTGGGCGGTTGCGGCGTTTTAGGCGGCTCGGGAGCTTTTCCCCCTCCCGTAGTCTGATTTTCTATTATTTTTTCAGGTTCTTTTAAACAATGTTCTTCGGCTATCGCCAATAATCCGATTGCCTGCATATAGGACGGATTGAACACTGCTTCGGAACGGTTGGCAAATACGATTTCTTTCGGAAGCATCGCTTTGCGTACATCCATTCCCGTTTTTTGCTTTAACAACTCGGGCAGTTGGCGCAGTTGCGAAGCTCCGCCGGTAATGACAATGCCTGCCGAAAGCTGTTTGGAATAGCCCGATTCTTCAATTTGTGCAATAATGTTTTGCACAATTTCTTCGATGCGCGCCTCTGTTACACGGCAAAGTGTTTGATATTTGATTTTAGTGGCGTCTACGCCCTCTATATTTAGGTTTGAAGTATTCTTTATCTCTTTTGCCGAAGGTACAATTGCTGTTCCGTAAGCGATTTTTAATTTTTCTGCTTCGGGTTCAAGCACGTTCAACGAACAAATATCCCGCGTCAAATTTCTACCGCCGAATGGGATGGTTGAGATATATCGTAAAAAATCATCTTTATATACCGATACGGTGGTGGTTCCGCCTCCGAAATCAATCAATACGCAACCGAGACTTTTTTCGTTGTCGGATAGCGCTACGGCAGCGGTAGCCAATGCCGAAGGAATATATCCGGCAATCGGCATTTTTATTTTTTCGGTTAGGCAGCGAAAGATATTCTTTTTCAGCGACGGCCGTCCGATAATCAATTTCAAGTTAGCCTGTATATCCGAGCAAAAAATTCCTTTCGGATGAGCCTCCATACGGTTGTCAACTAAAAATTCCGTAGGTTCTATGCCGATAATTTCAGAATTATATACTGGAAAATTTTTGCTTTCGGCAAGCATTGAAGCTATTAAGTCTTCGGTTACTTGCGTATCTTCATTCAATTGCCTATTGATGCTGTAATCAATCGTATGTACCGATTGTCCCCCTATACCGACGTATATTTTAGCTATTTTTTCCGGTATACGGTTTTCTAATTTCGTAATGATTTTTTTTATTCGGCTGGCGGCATCTTCAACGTTTAAGATACATCCGCGTTTGATACACGTTCCGGAATCTTCTTTTTCTATGGCTTCGACCGTAAGTTTTCCTTCGGCCGATTTTTTTCCTATTATCCCTATTATTTTAGAGGTTCCCAAGTCAATCGCTGCTATATATCTTGTCTCCATATTATAGAAATTTGCTGAATATATTTATCTGTTATTCGCCTTTACGGGTGGCGATAACCTGATTCTCGTATTTTAAATTGATAGCCTCGTACTTATTCCATCCTACTTTCGGTAAAACTTTTTTGTATAATAACATGAGGTTATCTAATTTCTGTTCAAAGTTATCTAATTTTCCCAATAAAATCAAGTGGTTGCCTACACGGGGTATTAATTCTATTTCTTTATCGGCGCGAACATGAATTTGTTCTATTTGTGCGTTCCAAAATTTGTTGTTCTGCAAAAAATGGGCAAATTCAAATAACTCGTTCTGTACAAACGCTTTATCCGCATGTCCGGTAACTACCGGTAAGTAAAGCGTAAAATGGTTCGATGTAGGCATATAGTTGCCTTTATTGTCTATGTAAAAACTGCCGTCTGTCCCGATAACTCTTAAAATGGGTATGCGTTGAGTAATGTCTATTTTGATTGCTCCCGCTAATGTCCGGGTAGAATCGCCGTGTAATGTAACCATCCCTCCCGGAGTTTTATAACACTCAGCCTTTGCAATAAGTTGATTTTTCAGTAAAGCGGCCTCTATTTCATCTGTATTGATGTCTTTCATCTTTTTGCCGACAGGGTTTAAAGAGGCCTGTTTAATGATACGTTCTATTTCGCTTTTTTGGATAAATTGGTATTCGTTTCCGTCTGTAATGTTTATTTTTAGCTCATTACAGATTTTTCTGCCGTCTTCGTTGTTATACAGAATAAACGTAACGGCGAGATAACAAGGAAGGATTCCAATTAATATGAGTTTAATAATACGTTTCATTCAGTTGCTAAAATAGCTTTTATATCGGGTAGAAAGCGGTCTATGTCGCCTGCTCCCAATGTAATTAAAACCTCAAAGTTACGTCCTTTTATTTTTTCTAACAACATTTTTTTCTCACAAAGTTCTTTCTTTTTGCAAGTTACCTTGTCAAATATTATTTGGGATGTTATTCCCTCTATCGGCAGTTCGCGAGCCGGATAGATTTCCAATAAAATCAACTCGTCAAGGAGCGATAGCGCATTGGCGAATTCATTGGCGAAATCCCGTGTCCGGGTATATAAGTGCGGTTGAAAAATTGCGCTTATTTTTTTATCAGGGTAAAGAGCTCTTACCGATTGGATACTGGCGCGTATTTCATCCGGATGATGCGCATAATCGTCTATTAAGATGTGTTTGTCGGTTTTCAGCCAGAAATCGAAACGTCGTTTTGCTCCTCCGAATGTGGCCATAGCGTTACGTATTTCCTTTGCGGTAACTCCATTCAACCAAGCTATCGCCATAGCCGCAATACCGTTTTCAATATTTATCTTTACGGGAACACCTAACGATACATCGGCGATAATTTCTTTTGGAGTAACAAAATCGAATATGATTTGCCCGTTTCCGATACGGATGTTTTTTGCATAAAAGTCGCTTTTTTCAAATCCGGAATATTCATACACCTTAACATCCTTTCCGACACGAGGTAATGCGGCTATACCCTTGTGCATGACGAGACATCCGCCCGGACGGATTAGCGATGTAAAGTGGCTGAAACTTTCCAGATAGGCTTCACGTGTTCCGTAGATGTCTAAATGATCGGGATCGGTAGCCGTGATAACCGCCATATAAGGTGATAAATGATGAAAAGACCTGTCGTATTCGTCTGCTTCGATAATGGAATACGGGCTTTCATCGCTTAGCATCAGGTTGCTGTTGTAGTTTTTCAGGATTCCGCCTAAAAAAGCGTTGCATCCTATATGAGACTGATGAAAAATGTGCGCCGCCATGCTCGAAGTGGTAGTTTTTCCATGTGTGCCCGCAAAGCAAAGTCCTTTTGTAGTGCGGGTTATCAGTCCGAGAAGTTCTGCGCGTTTTATTATGGTAAATCTGTTTTCTCTGAAAAAGGATAAGCCTTCGTGCGTTTCCGGTACGGCCGGAGTTCGTACTACCAATGTTGTATGAGGGTCTCGGCAATAGGGCGGTATTAACTCTGCCGATTCTTCATAAAAGATTTCCGCGCCTTCTGAAATCAAATTTTCCGTTAATTCCGAAGGAGTTTTGTCGTAGCCGGCCACTTTGTATCCTTTGGCGAGGAAGTAGCGGACTAATGCGCTCATTCCGATGCCTCCGGCACCTACAAAATATAAAGATGTATAATTAATCATCGTTCTTTTTTATTAATCCGAAAATAATATCCGCAATTCGTTCGGCGGAGTGGGCTTGCGCCAACTGAGAGATATGTTTGCTTAACGCCTGCAAATGAGCGTCATTTTTGATAGTATTCAATGCAAGAGGTATCAGCGTGTCTATGGCTTTATTGTCAGGAACCATAAAGGCCGCCTCTTTTTCTTGTAATGCCTGTGCATTTTTTGTTTGATGGTCTTCCGCTACATTGGGAGAAGGGACCAATATAGCCGGTTTGCCAAGCAGACAAAGCTCGGATATGGAACTTGCCCCGGCACGAGAAACAATTAAATCGGCTGCGCGATAAGCCATGTCCATACGGGCGATAAACGGCATTTGTACCACATTCCGGTATTTTCCTTCGGATAGAAGTTTTTTCGCTTTTTCATCGAACCATTTTCCGGTTTGCCAAATCAATTGTACGGGTTGTTCCGCTATTTGGTCTAAATATGCGGCTACACTTTCGTTGATTGTGCGTGCGCCGAGACTTCCGCCTATAATCAGCAGCGTTTTTTTATCCGGATCCAGCCCGAAAAAAGAGCGGGCTTCTTCTTTATTTATCGTTGTATCGAGCAAATCTTGCCGTACAGGGTTACCTGTTAAAACGATTCTTTCTTTCGGGAAAAATCGCTCCATTCCATCATAAGCGGTACAAATGGCAGAAGCCTTTGACGCTAAAAGCTTATTTGTTATACCGGCATACGAGTTTTGTTCTTGAATCACAGTGGGTATTCCCAAACGTGAAGCCATCCATAAGGTAGGGCCGCTGGCGTATCCGCCTACGCCTATAACCGCGTCGGGTTGGAAGTCTCGAATCGTTTTACGAGCTTTTATCAAACTTTTACATAATCTAAACAAAACCTTTATGTTGCGAAACAGGTTTTTACGGTCGAATCCGGAGATAGGCAGTCCTACTATCGGATAGCCCGCCGCCGGAACTTTTTCCATTTCCATTCTCGATTCGGCTCCTACAAAAAGAATGTCCGCTTCGGGATTTTTTTCTTTAATAGCGTTTGCAATGGAAATGGCTGGAAAGATATGGCCTCCTGTTCCACCTCCGCTTATAATGATTTTTATAGATTTCATAATCAACTGTCTTTAATAAAATTCGTTTACTTCTTCCGGAATGTTCTCTATCGGCGTGTCTTCACTGGGAAAAGTCTCGTTTTCATTTATCTCTTCATCCGGTTCCTCATTTTCTTTTTGAGACGATGGTTCTATTACTCCGTAGTGACTTACGCTCAGAATGATACCGAAATATACGCAAGTGATTAGGGTCGAAGTTCCGCCTCGACTGATAAGAGGTAGCGGTTGTCCGGTAACGGGCATCAATCCTACTGAAACCGCCATGTGCATGATAGCTTGGAAAACGACAATCAGCGTACATCCCATAATCAGAAAGGCCGGAGCCGATCGCGTACATCGTTTAGCGATGATGCCAGCCCTGACAACGAGCCATAAATAGAGCAGCATAACGATAATCCCTCCGATGTATCCCATTTCCTCTATAATGATTGCATATATAAAATCGGAAAAGGCTTGGGGCAGAAAATCCCGCTCTATACTGTTTCCCGGAAAAAGTCCTAATATGCCTCCGTTGGCAACAGCCATATAGGCGTGATGAACTTGATAATTCTCGTCTACGGTAGGCTCTTCATAAGCGGGTACACCCTCATCGCCCGAGAAGTGCGCTATGCGGTTTATCCATGTCTGGGCGCGGTCTAATCCCGGAATTCCTTCGGGGAGATGCGGAACTACCAAAAAAACAACAGCTACGAATGCAGCCAATATACCCACTAATGCGGCTAATTTTTTTAATTCTATCCGGCCTATAATCATCATACAAAAGCACGCTGCACCTAATAAAAACGCTGTTGAAAAATTTTCGGGAAGTATTAACAGGCAAGCAGGTGCAACTACCCAAAGAATATTTTTAAATGCGTCTTTACTAACACCATCCGGTCGTTGGCTACGGGCTAAAATAAATGCTACTGCCGTTATTACTCCTAATTTGGCCAATTCTGAGGGCTGTACGGTAAAACCGAACAGTTTTATTACCCGCTGCGCTCCGTTTATCGTTTCACCAAAAAACATAGTATAGATGAGCAATAGTCCCGATATTGGAATCAAAAAAATCGGAATTAGTTTGAAATATTTAATTTGTATGTTGTGTATAGCCACCACCAATGTTGTACCTAACAGTAAAAAGATACTATGGCGAATTGTCGGCGCAAAATAATCTTGTGCCTTGAATGTCAGGGTACTGGTTGCGCTGTATATTTCGATGATAGAGATAAAGCAAAAGATGAAATAAATACCCCAGATGTATTTATCTCCTTTTAAGATTCCCTCTTTTTTTTCTTCAACAATAGGTGGTGTTTCCATATCGAGGATATTTTATAGGGTTACAAACTGCGGACGCATTCTTTAAACTGATCGCCGCGGTCTTCGTAGCTTTTAAATAAGTCGAAACTGGCGCAACAGGGTGATAACAGCACGGTGTCGCCTTTTTCAGCTATTTCATATGCTTTGTTTACCGCTTCACGCATGGATGATGTATCGGCGATATAGCTGACTTTTCCGTCGAAAAATTGATGTAATTTTGTGTTGTCTACACCCATACAAATAATAGCCTTTACTTTATCGTGTACAAGTTGTTCTATCTCAGAATAATCATTTCCTTTATCTTTTCCGCCTAATATTAATACGACGGGTGTATTCATGCTTTGCAGCGCATACCAGCAAGAATTTACGTTCGTAGCTTTCGAGTCGTTTATATATTCTACGCCTCGTACTCGGGCAACGGGTTCTAACCGATGTTCTACACCTTTGAAATTACTTAATGCGTTTCGAATATCTTCATTCCGAATATCCAATAAACGAGCCGAAATACCGGCCGCTAACGAGTTGAATAAATTATGCGTACCCCGTAACGCTAAGTCGTTTTCCGGCATAACGAAAGGAGAGTCAGAGGCCTCGATAAATATTTCGTTATTATCGGTATATGCTTTCGCGCCTTTTTCTTTTGTTTCTGAAAATGGATACAACCGAGCTTTGGGGTGAAGCAATTCTAATTTTTGTGAAATGATAGGATCGTCGTTCCAGAAAATAAATGCGTCGTTTTCTGTTTGATTTTGTACTATGCGGAATTTTGCATTGATATAATTCTGCATATTGTATTCGTAACGGTCTAAATGATCGGGCGTGATATTCAACAGAATGGCGATATTGGCTTTAAACCGGTACATATTATCTAATTGGAAACTGCTAAGTTCTATTACATAGTAATCGAAATTCTCGGTAGCTACCTGTAAAGCGAGGCTTCGCCCTACGTTTCCAGCCAATCCGACGTTTAGCCCGGCGTTTTTTAGAATATGGTATGTCAACAGGGTTGTGGTTGTTTTTCCGTTACTTCCTGTTATACAGACCATTTTGGCGGATGTATAACGTCCGGCAAACTCTATTTCGGATATGATAGGAATGTTTTGTTCTTTGATAGATTGAATGACAGGGGCTTTGTCCGGTATACCGGGACTTTTTATTATTTCATCGGCATTCAGTATCTTGTCGAATGTATGGGTAGATTCTTCCCATTCTATTTGATATGAATCGAGTAATCGTTTGTATTTATCTTTGATAGCCGACATATCCGAAACAAATACGTCAAAACCTTTTGTTTTAGCCAGTACAGCAGCTCCGCTGCCGCTTTCGCCGGCTCCCAATACGACAATTCGTTTGTTCATTTTTACCTGATTTTTAAAGTAACTATGGTTATTACGGCCAAAATAATGCTGACAATCCAAAACCGTACCACGATTTTCGATTCGGGTATCGCTCGCAAAGGTCGTTGTATAAGCGCTTCGATTCCGGAATTTCCGGCTTTCTGAAAATGGTGATGCAGAGGGGTCATTTTAAAAATTCTTTTTCCTTCACCATATCTTTTCTTAGTGTATTTAAAATATGCTACTTGCAATATTACAGATAGATTTTCTACTAAAAATACTCCGCAAAGGATGGGTATCAATAGCTCTTTGTGTATGATAATGGCGAATACGGCTATAATTCCGCCTAACGTTAAGCTTCCCGTATCGCCCATAAATACCTGCGCCGGATAAGCGTTGTACCATAAGAAGCCTATTGTGGCTCCGATAAATGCGCTGGCAAATACAACTAATTCTTCTGTTCCGGGTATATACATGATATTTAAGTAAGAAGCGTAGTTAATATGTCCCGACAGATATGCCAATATTCCCAGTGTAACACCTATAATGGCTGAACTGCCGGTGGCCAGCCCGTCTAACCCGTCTGTCAGATTCGCTCCATTCGATACGGCAGTAACAATAAAAATCGTAATCAGTACAAATATAATCCAACCCACAGATTGGGCATGGTCTCCCATAAAAGAAACTAAGTCGGCGTAATCGAAATTGTTGTTTTTCAAAAACGGAATCGTGGTTTGTGTGGATTTTATGTTTTCGGGCATGTAAAGCACTTCCGTTGTGTTGTCTTTTTCGTCTATTACTTGTACGTTTTCGCGTATTACGACATCCGGGCTTAGGTAAAGCGTTAAACCTACAATTAGTCCTAACCCGACTTGTCCTATTATTTTAAATCGACCGTGTAGTCCTTCCTTATCTTTTTTGAAGACTTTGATATAGTCATCTGCAAATCCGATACATCCCAACCATAGTGTCGTTATAAGCATCAGTATTATATAGATGTTGGTCAGTTTGGCAAACAAGAGACAAGGCACGATTACCGATATGATAATGATTATGCCTCCCATAGTAGGAGTGCCTTTTTTACTCATTTGTCCTTCTAAACCCAAATTTCGGATTACCTCTCCGATTTGTTTGTATTGAAGTTTTTCAATGATTCGCCGCCCTATAATTGTAGAAAGAAACAACGATGTAATAAGGGCCATAGCAGAGCGGAAACTAATGTATTTAAACATTCCGGCTCCGGGTAAATCGAACTGATCTAAGTATTGAAAAAGATGATATAACATGATAATTTCTATTGCATTTGGGCAAATAATGCCTCAATTTCTTCTTTGTCGTTAAAATGGTGTTTTATTCCTTGTATTTCCTGATAATCTTCATGTCCTTTTCCGGCTACGACTACTACATCGTCCGGTTGCGCTAACATGATTGCCGCTTTAATGGCTTCGCGCCGGTCGGTAATGACTAATACTTTTTGCCGTTGTGCGGAATCTAATCCTTGTAACATATCGGCAATGATTTCTTCCGGATTTTCAAATCGTGGATTGTCCGAAGTCAGAATCACTTTGTCGCTTTGCGCTACCGTTTCTTGCGCCATAAGCGGGCGTTTTCCCTTATCTCGATTTCCTCCGGCCCCTACTACCGAGATAACCTGTCCTTTCGAGTTCAACACCTCATGTACGGCAGTCAATACATTTTTAATGGCGTCGGGGGTATGCGCATAATCTACGATTGCGGTGAAGCCTTTCGGTGATCGTAGTGTTTGGAATCTGCCGGAAACGGGAATTAATCGGCTCATATTTACCAATGCGGTTTCGGCATCCATTCCTAACAAACATGCGGCTCCGTAAACAGCCAATAAGTTGTAAGCATTGAAACGACCGACGAAACGGACAAATACTTGGCGGCCGTTTATCTCTAATTCAGTACCGTCAAAATGGCTTTCTAAAATACGTCCTTTAAAGTCGGCCATTCCCCGTAAAGAATAGCTTTGTTTAGTGGCAACCGTATTTTGTAACATTATTGTACCATTCTTGTCGTCGTTGTTTGTCAAAGCGAAAGCGTCAGACGGGAGCATGTCGAAAAAACCTTTCTTCGCTTTCAGATATGCCCCGACCGTTTTATGGTAATCAAGGTGGTCGCGTGTTAGATTAGTAAAGATACCGCCTTTAAATCGTAGCCCTGCAATGCGTTTTTGATCTACCGAGTGGGAACTGACTTCCATGAATGCGTGTCGGCATCCGGCATCAACCATTCGGCGAAGCAGGCCGTTAAGCTCCAATGGGTCAGGAGTTGTATGCGTGGCGGCAACGGCTTCTTTTCCGATATAATTACAAACGGTAGAGAGTAGTCCGACGGTTTCACCGGCCATTCCGAATAATTCATATAATAATGTAGCGACGGTGGTTTTGCCGTTTGTTCCGGTAACGCCGGTAAGAATCAACTGCTCGGACGGGTATCCGAACCATGCGGAGGCAATCATGCCCCAAGCCGATGCACTGTCTTTTACTTGTATATATGTTATTTCAGATGTCGTTTTTTGAGGCCATGTCTGGCACACTATGGCCGAAGCCCCTTGTGCAATGGCTTTTTCGATATAGTCATGCCCATCCGATACCGTTCCGCATACAGCTACGAATAGATTACCCGGTTCTATTTTTCGGGAATCAGAGTTTATTCCGGTAATCTCAATTTGGATGTCCCCTTGTTGTCGAAGAATTTCGATGCGGGATAATATTTTTTCTAATTTCATTCGTTATTTATTTTAATGTCAGAACAATAGTTTGACCTTTTATTGCTTTTGTTCCGCTTTTAATAGATTGGCTCGATACTCTGCCCTTTCCGGAAATCAGCACTTTAAGTCCTGCCGATTCCAATAAATAAGTGGCATCGCGTGCGCCCATACCTACAACTTGTGGAACAAGGTTTTCTATGTAAGTCAGATCTTTTATTTCTATTTTATCGGGGTCTATTTCGGTGCGTATCCAATCGGACTTTTCTTGATTATCGTCGAACGAAATGTCCAGATTGTTCAATACTCGTTCTGTTTCTTTATAATTGCCGTTTAAAACGATAGGAGTATGGATGTGGACGCTGTCAGGAATCAATGCCGATATGGGTAGCGATAAACTATGTGCGTAAATCTGTTCGGCAATATTTTTAAATACGCCGCCCGACATGGTTCCTCCTGATGGATAAAATTTTGAGCTGGGACGTCTTATTACTACAATGCAGGAGTATTGCGGGTCGTCAGCGGGGAAATATCCGCAGAATGAAACTTGATGTCCGCTGCCCCGATAACGGCCGCCCGAAGCGATCTGTGCCGTACCTGTTTTCCCTGCAATTTTGATGTGCTCTGATTTGACGGTTTTTCCTGTTCCGTTTTCAACTACGCCCACTAACATGCTTCGGATTATTTTCAATGTTTTATTAGAGCAAATAGATGAACGGACGGTTTCCGTTTCATGAGTGCTTACCGTGCTTCCGTTTCGGCATATTTCCTTTACGAAAATGGGTTTTATCATTTTCCCGTCGTTGGCGATAGCATTGAAAAACATCAGCGTATAAATGGGCGGTATCTGGGTCTCATAGCCGAAAGACATCCATGGTAACGAGGTGCGAGACCATAGGTTTTTGTCTTTAATGGGGTGTTTTATTTTGGGACGTCCTGATCCGGGAATACCTAAATCTACTGCTTCATTCAGCCCCATTTTGTATAATTTATCTACAAATTTTTGAGGCTCTTTTTCATAAGCCTTCAATATTAATTTGGCTACACCGATGTTAGAAGAGTTCCAGATAGCTTGTTCCGCTGTAATGACATGGTATCCTCCATGATTCCAATTATGGTCTGTCATGCGAGCTCCGGCGTACATATAAACTCCGTTGCCGGTATCTACTTCGTCATCCGGTTTTACTACACCATCATCGATAGCGGCCATCATGGAGGCTACTTTAAATGTCGATCCCGGTTCTATTTCATCTGCTACGGCATGATTTTTGGTTTCAGCATATATGCCCGGTTGAATGCGCGCTATATTGGTGATAGCTTTTATTTCGCCGGTTTTTACATCCATTACTACTGCGGTTCCCGATTCGGCATCTATCTCTTTTAGTTTCTCGGTCAAGGCATTTTCTGTTATGTCTTGTATTTCGATATCGATAGTGGTTTTAATATCTAATCCGTCTATCGGTTTTTCGTTGATGATTTTTTCCCATCGGCCGCGCACTCTTTGGCGGGTACTTGTTCCCGGAATACCTCTGAGCAGCGAATCGTAAGCTAATTCTACGCCGTTTTTTCCGCCTTTATCTGCTTCTCCGTATATCCCGCCGATGGTGCGTGAAGCTAATGAACCGAATGGTTTCTTTCTCTGCATCATCGCTTTGGTATGGAACCCGCTTTTGTTCGGGTTCATTCGTAGAAACGGGAATGTCTTTATTTCTTTTAGGTCGGTGTACGATACTTTTAATGGAGTTATTAAGAAATGGCGGCTTCCTGACTTATACCCTTTCATTAAATGCGAGGCGTATTCTGATGCGGATTTGTTTTTCAGTTTTGCCGACAACGCTTTTGACAGTTGAGGTAAATAATGCTTGAATGTATCGACTTTGAAGCCTCCGGCCTTGAAATCGATATACATGTAGTATTGCGGAATGCTGCTGGCCATTAGTCGCCCGTCTTGTGCCAGAATGTTCCCCCTGTTTGGCTCGACGATAATATCTTCTATTTTCGTGGCGGAAGCTTTTTCTTTCCAATAAACGCCTTCTACGAAAATAGTTTTTCCCGCCTTGTACAATATGGCTACGCATACACATAAAATAAGCGATGCGATAAACAGATAACGAAGAATGATATTTTGTTTCGGTTCAATCATGACTGTTATTTAGATAGCTTGTATGGAGGTTGTTTAGATTCTTCCAGATCAAGTCCTTTTTCTTTTATCATCTCTTTTATCTGAGATTGGCGGCTGCTTCCCATTAATTCGGAAGAGATAGTCAACGCTTCATATCGGATGTTGACCAATTCTCGTTGTAGCGATCCGATTTCGCTGATTTTCATCTGGCACGTATAGCGGTTGCTGATGTATATGATTATCAATATGGCAACAATTAAAATGCGTTTCCAACGTTTGAATATCCATTCGGTAGAGATTACACGGCCTTGTAAGATTCCTTTCAGGTCGAGATCGCTTAATATTTTCGATAGTCTGCTGTTCATTGTTTGGTCTGTTTTCTAAACGGCGATCGATATTTGTTACAATTTTTCCGCGATTCTTAATTTTGCGCTCCTTGAACGAGGATTTCGTTCTATTTCTTCATTTGTCGGAACAATTACTTTATTGTTGATTATTTTAAATGGAGTATTTACTTTCCCGAAAAAGTCTTTGTCGGCTTTTCCTTCAAAATTTCCGGTTTTGAAAAAATTCTTGACCAATCGGTCTTCCAGAGAGTGATAAGTCAAGACGACCAATCTTCCTCCGGGATTAAGAACTTCTAATGCTTGTTGCAACATTTTTCGTAAACTTTCCATTTCGCCGTTTACTTCAATGCGTAGAGCTTGAAATAGCTGAGCTAATTCTTTTTTCTCTTGTTTCCGGTTGATGTATGGACGTACAGCGTTCAACAGATCGCTGACGAAAACAAATGATTTCGATTGCCTGCTTTTTACAATAGCGTAAGCTAACTTGCGCGCTTGTCCTAATTCTCCGTATAAATAGAAAACATTGGCAAGCCGTTCTTCGTCGTAATCGTTCAAAATGGTTGCCGCCGTTTTAGGTGATTGTTGATTCATGCGCATGTCTAATGTGCTCTCGAAACGAAATGAAAATCCTCTTTTTTCATCATCAAAATGATGAAACGATACTCCTAAATCTGCTAAAAGCCCATCTATATGTTCTACATCATAGTAACGTAGAAAATTTTTCAGAAATCTAAAATTACTATATACGAAAGTAAAACGGGAATCATTCAATTTATTTTGTTCGGCATCTTTATCTTGATCGAACGCTAATAAATGTCCGTCGGGGTTTAAGTGCCGGATGATTTCCCGAGAATGCCCTCCTCCTCCGAATGTAACGTCTACATATGTTCCGTTCGGGAGAATATGAAGGCCTTCGATACATTCTTGTAGTAACGCAGGTATGTGATAAACAGGGTTTTGCATTATAATAGAGTCGTATTCGTCCGGGTATATTTTTCAACCGATAAAGGTATTAATATTTTCGCATACAATTTTTATATCTCTGTGTTTTTTTAGAGTAAAAGTTTTCAACATATATCCAATATTTTAAATTATTAAATTGAGACATTTCATTTAAAGATTTTTCCGATTTTCTGACCTTCCGGTTTGGAGGTTTTCGTTGTTGTTTTAGAAAACTTGGAAAATGTTTTTGGTTTTTAGGGTTGTGCTTTCCTATGGATTTTTGTCTAAAAAAAGAACTTCAAAAATTAGGATTTAAAGGATTTTCTAAGAAAAATGGCAAACAATTAAAAATAACAGATTCAATTAGATAAAAATATCGAGTTTTTCTGTACTTTTGGCAAATATATTTTTGAGACTTGTTTTTTAATGGAAGAAAACTTTCCGATACAAATAGACATTGAAAAAGTAATTAAGAATAAAGCGCCCAAGTTAGGGAAAAAATTTCCGGCTTTTTTATTTCGCTTTTTGGAGAGAACTATTTGTCAGGAGCAGATGAATTACATCTTGCGCAAATACGCCGGATGTCAGGGTGTGGATTTTGCAAAAGCGTTGTTGTCGGAGTTAAATGTTACAACGAATATTGTAGGGCTTGATAATATTCCGGATAAGGGCCGTTTTACATTTGCCTCAAATCATCCGTTAGGAGGGCTGGACGGGGTCAGTTTTGTTGCGGCATTCGGAGAAAAATATTCTTCGGGTATAAAGTTTGTCGTAAATGATTTGCTTATGAACGTAAAACCTCTTGCTCCCGTTTTTTTGCCCATTAATAAACACGGATCACAAGCAAAAGAGGCTGCGGAGATTTTAGCCCGTGCATATGAATCAGATCAACAAATATTCGTATTTCCCGCCGGATTGGTTTCGCGAATGCAAAAAGGCGGCATTTATGATTTGGATTGGAAAAAATCTTTTATTGCGAAAACCGTTCAATATCAGCGGGATGTTATTCCTGTTTATTTTGAAGGTTTAAATAGTAAGTTTTTTTACCGATTGGCGTGGTTACGCAAAAAGCTCGGAATAAAGGTAAATATAGAAATGATTTACTTGCCGAGTGAAATGTTTAAAAGCAAAGATAAGACTTTTACTATACACATCGGGAAACCTATTTCGTGGCAAACATTCGATAACAGCAAAAGCCAAGCAGAATGGGCGGCGTATGTGAAAGAGGTTGTATATAAATTAAAATAAAGACATTCATCAGAATTATGGAAGATATAATTGCTCCTATTGATAGAAAAATAATAAAATCTGAATTGACTCCTGATAAATTTATGCGTACTACGTGTAAGGGAAATAATGAGATATATGTATTTTCACACGATGAGGCGCCTAATACAATGCGGGAGGTTGGCCGTTTGCGTGAAATCGCTTTTCGGCAAGCCGGAGGGGGAACAGGCCTTTCTGTCGATATAGACGAATATGATACTATGCCGAACCCTTATAAGCAACTTATTGTATGGAACCCCGAAGCGGAAGAAATTTTGGGAGGGTATCGGTTTTTGGTAGGCAGCGATGTTTCGTATTGCGATAATGGGCAACCGATGTTGGCTACATCTCATATGTTTCAGTTCTCGGAACGTTTTCTAAAAGATTATATGCCAAGTGTTTTAGAGTTGGGGCGTTCGTTTGTTACGTTAGAGTATCAATCGTCCAAAGCCGGGTCGAAAGGTCTTTTTGCTCTTGATAATTTGTGGGACGGATTGGGCGCATTGACGGTTGACTATCCGCAGGTGCAGTATTTTTTCGGAAAAGTTACTATGTATCCTAATTATCCATCTACGGGTAGGGATATGATTTTATATTTTCTCAATAGACATTTCCCCGACCCAGATCATTTGGTATGGCCTATGAATCCGTTGCAAACGAATATGGATGAGGATAAAATGAAAGCGTTGTTTTGTTACGACAACTTTAAAGACAATTATAAAGTGTTGAATGCGGAAGTTAGAAAATTGGGCTTTAACATTCCTCCTTTGGTAAATGCTTATATGAGTTTATCGCCTACTATGCGGATGTTCGGTACGGCTATAAATGATGAGTTCGGAGATGTAGAAGAATCGGGTATTTTGGCTGTGGTAAAAGAGATTCTCGAAGAAAAGCGTTCGCGTCATATCGAAACTTACGATAAATTTGCAACTATTAAGTTAGCTTGAAAAAACATAACGACAGTATAGATAAAAAGATCCCGATTATATAATCGGGATTTTTTATGTAATTATTTCAGTTCCGGTAGTTCGTTGACAGCTATTTCCAACTGTTCATACCATTCTTGTCCGAATTTTCTTATTAAGGGTTCTTTTAAAAATTGATAGACTTTTACGCCTTTCTTACGGCCGAGAACAGCGGCAGCCTTACAAATTTTCCATTTATGAAAATTAACGGCTGAAAATTCTCCGAAATTTTTTACTCGTATGGGATAAAGATGGCAGGAAATAGGTTTGTAAAAGGAAATTTTTCCTTCCCGAAAGGCTTTCTCGATAGCGCATTTACACATGCCTCCGGCCTCGTAACATGTAAATACGCAGTCTTTCCCATTTACGATGGATGTTACCAGATCTCCTTCCTCGTCGATATAACTGACACCTTGTTCTTTTATTTTTTCTTGTGCTGCTGGGGAGAGGTCGTCCCATACAATAGGTAAGATTTCTTCTAAAATCTGTTTTTCGTCTTCTTCGAGAGGAGCTCCGGCGTCGCCTTCGATACAGCATTCTCCCAAACATTTATCCAAATCACAGATAAAGTATTTTTCTAAAACATCGAAGCTGATTACCGTATTATCTATTTGCAGCATAATTATGAAATTGTTTGGGGATAAAAATAGTGGACTCCGTTTAGCGGAATCCACTATGAGATATTGTGTAATGCGTTATTTTATCAATCCGTGTCCTGTCATCTCCGCAGGGGTATCGATACCTAAAATTTGGCAGATAGAAGGTGCTACATCCGCTAAGATGCCATTTTCAACTTTTGCCGATTTGTTCTCGGTTACGTAAACAAATGGAACAGGATTCAAAGAGTGTGCCGTATTGGGAGTGCCATCGGTGTTTACCGCATTATCGGCGTTACCGTGGTCGGCAATGATAATAGATTCGTAGCCGTTTGCTTTGGCTGCTTCTATTACGTCTTTTACGCAAGCATCCACAGCAACTACTGCTTTTTGAATAGCTTCCATTACACCGGTATGACCTACCATGTCGCCGTTAGCGAAGTTACATACTACCATGTCGAAGCGGTTGCTGTTGAGTGCTTCTACCAAAGCGTCTTTCACTTCATAAATGCTCATTTCGGGTTTCAAGTCGTAAGTAGCAACTTTGGGAGAAGGAATCAAAATGCGTTCTTCTAAATCAAATTCTTTTTCACGTCCTCCGGAAAAGAAGAATGTAACGTGAGCATATTTTTCCGTTTCGGCTATACGCAATTGGCGAAGTCCGGCTTTACTTACGATTTCTCCCAGCGTATTGGCTACATTTTCTTTGTCGAACAGAATATGCAATCCCGTAAATTTAGCGTCGTACGGCGTCATGCAGCAGTAATATAACGGCATGGTGTGCATACCGGCTTCCGGCATATCCTGTTGTGTCAGTACGATGGTTAATTCTTTCGCGCGGTCGTTGCGGTAGTTGAAGAATATGACTAAATCATTCGGTTTAATAACGCCTACGGGTTGGTTATTAGCGTCTACGTGTACAATCGGTTTGATAAACTCGTCTGTAACATCGGCGTCATAAGAGGCTTTGACAGCGGCTTGCATATCGGTAAAGGGCGTGCCTTTTCCGTTAACAATCAAATCGTAGGCTTCTTTTACTCTTTCCCAGCGTTTGTCACGATCCATAGCATAATAACGGCCGATAATAGAGGCTATTTCTCCGGTCGATTTTGCCATGTGTTCTTCTAATCGTTTGATAAATCCTAATCCGCTGCGCGGGTCGGTATCGCGGCCGTCCATAAAACAATGAACGAATGTTTTTTCAATATTGTATTCTTTGGCTATATCGCAAAGTTTTTCCAAATGTTCAAGAGAACTGTGTACGCCTCCGTCGGAAACCAATCCCATAAAGTGTACTTGTACATTGTTTTTCTTTGCATATTCAAATGCTGCTTTGATTTCCGGATTTTGCAATATGGAGTTATCTTTGCATGCCCGATTGATTTTTACTAAATCTTGATAAACTACCCGTCCGGCTCCGATATTCAAGTGTCCTACTTCGGAGTTTCCCATTTGTCCGTCGGGCAATCCTACGTTTTCTCCGGACGCTTGCAATTGAGAATGAGGGTAATTGGCTAACAGATAGTCCCAATACGGAGTAGGCGTATTACTGATAACATCGGCTTTTGTATGGTTACCGATTCCCCATCCGTCGAGGATTAATAAGAATGCTTTCTTTTTCATATTCTTTTGATTTATTTCCGTTTTTCCGGATGCAAAGGTAGCAAAAATCTCGATAAAAAATACGGCGTATTTTCTCATATATTTTTGTATGTTGTAATTTTGCATATCTTTGAATTATAAAAAGTAAAGAAAGATGAAAAAAAGAAGTGTCCTCGATTTGAAAAGGATAACGAGACAGGAGTTTAAGCAGATAGAAAAAATACCTCTGGTTATTGTATTAGACCATATTAGAAGTTTAAATAATGTGGGTTCAGTATTCCGTACTTCGGACGCTTTTTTGATAGAGGCTATTTTTTTGTGTGGAATTACGGCTACTCCGCCTCATCCGGAAATCCATAAAACAGCTTTGGGGGCGGAAGACTCGGTGGAGTGGCATTATGAAGAGGATACTTGTAAGGCGGTAACCGATTTAAAAAATTCGGGATATACGGTTTTTGCTATTGAGCAAGTAGAGAATAGTGTTTCTTTACCGGATTTGAAATTGGATAAGAGTAAAAAATACGCAGTTGTTTTAGGAAATGAAGTAAAGGGTGTGCAACAGTCGGTAGTGGATTTATGCGATCAAAGTATAGAGATTCCGCAATTCGGCACAAAACATTCTTTGAACGTTTCGGTAACGGCCGGGCTTATTATCTGGGATTTCTTCAAACAACTTTATTATTGAGTTTCGTATTTTCTGTATGAGAATATAAATCCGGATGTTTTTCATTTGAAAATACGATTAGGCCAAAGCAATATGGATAAAGAAACGGCAATACGCAAGATGTCTTTCTCTGAATATTGTGGGGAGTTCTTGCATATCGCCGCATATTCTATTTTAATAACTTGGTTTTGAAATATAAACTATCGAGAAAATTCGATAATTGTCATTAATATGTTATCACATTAAGAATACGTGTATTATTCAATTTTAGGCGAACATACATTCTTTTAATATTTCGGCGACCGTAGGGTGGGGAAAAATTGTTTTTTTCCATTCGTTTATCGGGATTTTCCGATCTATGGCCATGCCTGCCGCCACGATAAACTCTGATGCGGGAGTACCGATTATGTGTACGCCTAATAGTAGTCCGTCTGCATCGACTAATAATTTGCAGAACCCGTTGCCTCCTTCATTTTCGGCGACAAAACGGCCCGAGTAGTTCATAGAAAGTTTCAGTGTTTTATATTCTATACCTTTTTCTGACAGTTCTTTTTCGGTACGTCCTATTGATGCTATTTCCGGTTGGGTATATACTACGGAGGGAATAGCATTGTACGACATAGTATCGTTTTTGCCTAACAAATGGTTGACGGCAACTTCTGCTTCGCGCGCTGCCGTATGTGCCAAGAGGGAGAATCCTGTTACATCGCCGCAGGCGTAGACGTGGGGATAGGAGGTTTGCATATTCTCGTTGACGCGAATGCCTTTTCCAGATGTTTCTAAATGAAGCTGTTCTAAGCCAATGCCGTTCCAGCGGGGGCGTCTTCCAACGCTTAATAAAATTTTTTCAGATGTGAGAGTTTGTATGCCGTCGTTATTTTTTATTTCGACACCTTGTTCTGTAAATGCGGTAACAAAACTGTTTAAATAAAACTTGACGCCGCGTTTGGCATATTCTTCCCGTAAAAAAGCGGCTGTTTCGGCGTCGGCGTTTCCTAAAATTTCAGGCAGAGCCTCTATTACCGTAACATCGCATCCGAAGCTGTTGTACAGGGCGGCGAATTCCATACCTATTACACCGCCGCCGATAATCAGTATCGAAGAGGGAATTTCTTTTGAGGCGAGTGCTTCTCGACTTGTCCAATATTCGTGATTTTCAATACCGGGTATAGGGGGGACTACCGTTTCCGAACCGGTGCAGATAATCATGTTGCGGGCTCGATAGGTTTCCGTTTCGTCGCTTAGCGTAAAGAATGAGGCATTTACATTTTCTAATTTCGCTTCTTTATTTATTACGGTTACGTCGTGCTCGTTCATACGAGATTTTATACCGGCCACTAATTTGCGAACTATTTTGGTTTTACGTGCGGCTATTTTAGAGTAATCGAAAGCGATATTTTCTCCGCTGATGCCGTACTTGGCTCCATTCTGGAACTGTTTGTATAGCTTTGCCGAATATAAAAGTGTTTTTGTGGGAATACATCCTTCGTTCAGACATACTCCTCCCAACGCGTTTTTTTCGAATAAGACAACCGACATTCCTCCGGATGCTGCCCGTTCGGCAGCGGTATATCCGGCAGGGCCTCCGCCTAAAACGGCAATATCAAAATTTTTTATTTCTTCGTGCATGGCTATGTGCGTTTTTATGAGTTTTGTTTTCGGGTAATGTAAATAATATCGGGATTGTATTTCCTGAGCTCGTTAACAAAGTCTTGTTTGTTGTCGGGTGAAACCAATGTAAAAGTTTTTTCGTATTCTATTTTTAGCCTATCTAACGATAATGCGTAGGATGATAGCGGGTTATGGGTTTCTTTTATCGTTTTGATTTTTGTGACAGATATTTTTTTGACAGGCATAATCCAGCATTTTATATATAGCACGCCATCTGCAACTACATATTCTGTTTTCAGCATAAGTTGAATAAGGGTCATGTTGGCGATGAACATAGCCACGATAGCGATGCCGTTTTTTTGCCAAATGGCAAGGATAAGGCATGCTATGAGATACGCCAGCGCCGCGTAATACCACCATCCTACTTTCGATTTAAATGTCCGTTGCATACAAAATTTGATTTTGGTGCAAGATACAAAATTGATAGTTTATATTTACCTTTGTTGCCATAAAATATTCATTTTTATAAATTGGCAGTAAAATGGTACGCAAATATGATTTTTTGGTTATCGGTTCCGGAATAGCCGGAATGAGTTTCGCCTTAAAGGTAGCCGACAAGGGCACGGTAGCCATGATATGCAAAACAGGGCTTGAAGAGGCGAATACTTTTTTTGCGCAAGGCGGAGTAGCTTCTGTAACGAACCTGTCGGTCGATAATTTCGATAAACATATCGAAGATACCATGATTGCGGGCGACTGGATAAGCGACCGTGCGGCTGTCGAAAAGGTAGTTCGCGAAGCGCCCGGGCAAATACGAGAATTGATAAATTGGGGCGTGGAATTCGATCGGAACGAAAAAGGCGAGTTCGATTTGCATAAAGAGGGAGGACATTCGGAATTCCGTATTCTTCACCATAAAGATAATACAGGTGCGGAGATACAGGAGAGTTTGATAAAAGCGGTAAAACAACATCCCAATATTACTATTTTCAGCGACCATTTTGCCGTAGAGATTATTACACAGCATCATTTGGGAATAATTGTAACTCGTTATACTCCCGGTATAAAATGTTATGGCGCCTATATTATGGACGAAAAGACAGGCGAAGTAGATACATTCCTTTCTAAGGCTACGTTGATGGCTACCGGAGGTGTAGGGGCTGTTTATCGTAATACTACTAATCCGTTAGTGGCTACCGGCGACGGTATCGCTATGGTTTATCGCGCGAAGGGGATAGTAAAAGATATGGAATTTATACAATTTCATCCTACGGCTTTGTATCATCCGGGCGACCGTCCCTGTTTTCTTATTACCGAAGCGATGCGCGGTTACGGTGCGGTTCTTCGTAATATGGGCGGGGAGGAATTCATGCAGAAATATGACCCTCGTTTATCGCTGGCGCCGCGCGATATTGTGGCGCGCGCTATCGACAGTGAAATGAAAGCGCGAGGTGATGAACATGTTTATTTGGATGTAACGCATAAAGATCCGGAAGAGACGAAAAAACATTTTCCGAATATATACGAAAAATGTCTGAGTCTCGGTATTGACATTACGAAAGATTATATTCCGGTAGCGCCGGCTGCTCATTATCTGTGCGGAGGTATTAAAGTGGACTTAAATGCGCAGTCCAGCATTGGCCGCCTGTATGCGGTGGGCGAGTGCTCATGTACAGGTTTGCATGGCGGAAACCGATTGGCATCTAATTCTTTGATAGAAGCTGTTGTGTATGCTGACGCTGCTGCCAAACATGCTGCCAGCGTATTGGACAGGTATGACTTTAATACCGAGATACCTGAATGGAATGATCAGGGAACTGTTACCAACGAAGAAATGGTGCTTATTACCCAAAGCATGAAAGAGGTTAACCAGATTATGGGCTCATACGTTGGGATTGTCCGTAGCGATTTACGCTTGAAAAGGGCATGGGTACGCCTCGATATTTTATATGAAGAAACAGAGAGTCTCTTTAAACGAAGTAAAGCATCGAAAGAAATATGCGAGTTGCGTAACATGATTAACGTAGGCTACCTTATAACCCGTCAGGCAATGGAACGAAAAGAAAGTCGGGGATTGCACTATACGATTGATTATCCACAAAAAAATGAAATATAGGATGAGAAAATTTATATCTTCTTTGCTTTTTGTATGTTTGGTATTGGGAGTGGCGGTAGGCTGCGGAGAGGTTAAAAAGCCGGAGTCGGAACAACCGTTGTCCGTAGATACCGTGTTGGTAATGCACATTACTTATAAAATAAAGCCCGATCGCGTAGCGGATTTTAAAAAGGCGTTCGACCAATGCGCCGTCGAAACGTTAAAAGAATCGGGATGCTTGGCTTATGAAGTATATCAATCGTATAATGACAGTACTCTATTTTTTCTATTAGAAAAATGGCAGAATAAACAAGCGCATCAAAAGCATTGCGATACGGAACATATCAAAACATATTTCAAAGCGATAGACGGAGCCTTTGATGAAGGCGGTTCGTTCGAGTTGATTCGTATTCCGCCGGCCGATAAAAAAGGTTCATGATTTATTTTTATCTGCATTGTACGTTTTTTTTGACGAATGTTCTGTTTATTTTCTCTGCCCTGTTAATGTATTATTTATGGTAGAAAGGGGATGTTTTATGGCCGTTGTCGAAAAATAGGATACAGTTTTTGTAGAATAAAAATAGGTTTAGTCCTAACTTTTTACGAAGAAAAACGTTTTAATGGTATCTATATTACCGTTAAAACAAGTTTTTATGAAAAAGAGCATCAAAGGTACATTAACCGAACAGAACTTATTGAAGGCATTTGCCGGCGAGTCGCAAGCACGAAATCGTTATACGATGTTTGCCGAAGTAGCAAAAAAAGAGGGATATGAACAAATTGCGTCTGTCTTTTTAGAAACGGCCGATCAGGAACGGGCACACGGAGAGCGTTTCTTTAAATTTTTAGAAGGCGGAATGGTGTTTATTACAGCAGATTATCCCGCCGGTATAGTGGGTACAACGGCGGAAAATCTATTGGAAGCGGCCGAAGGTGAAAAATTGGAGTGGTCGTCGCTTTATCCCGAGTTTGCCCGTATTGCAGTAGATGAGGGGTTTCAAGATGTAGCAACGGCTTTCAAAATGATTATGAAAGTAGAAGATTTTCACGAGTCTCGTTACCGCACGTTACTGAAACGGGTAGAGAACGATTTTGTTTTTAAACGCGATGAACCGATACAATGGCAATGCCGTAATTGCGGATTTATTCATACGGGACTTACTGCGCCCGGAACATGTCCCGCTTGCCTGCATCCGAAGGCATTTTTTGAGCCGATGCGACATAACTATTGATAAAAATCTATCCGGCTTTATTTACGGGGAAATGGTAAAATACTATTTCCCCGTAATGATTTTACGAATCTCATTCAATTTGTTCAACGCTTCAATGGGGGTGAGGCTGTTGATATCGAGATTTTTTATCTCGTCCCGTATTTGGCTCAATACAGGGTCGTCCAATTGGAAGAAACTTAATTGCATTCCTTCGCGTTGCGTAGCGATTTGCTGTGTGGGCTTGGATATGCCGTTTTTTCGATTATCCGATTCCAGTTGTTTTAATATATTGTCCGCGCGTTTTACGATACTTTGCGGCATTCCCGCCATTTTGGCAACATGAATACCGAAACTGTGCTCGCTGCCTCCTCGTATTAATTTGCGTAAAAAGATCACCTTGTTGTCTATTTCTTTTACCGATACGTTATAATTGGCTATTCGTTTGAAGGTGCGCTCCATTTCGTTCAGTTCGTGGTAGTGAGTGGCGAACAGTGTTTTAGCCCGTGCTTTGGGATGTTCGTGTATATATTCTACGATAGCCCATGCTATGGATATGCCGTCGTAGGTACTGGTCCCGCGCCCCAGTTCGTCGAACAGTACTAAACTGCGGTCGGATATGTTGTTAAGTATGTTGGCCGCTTCATTCATTTCGACCATAAAGGTAGATTCGCCTACTGAAATATTATCCGATGCTCCTACACGGGTAAAAATTTTATCTACTACTCCAATACGGGCAGCCTCTGCGGGTACGAAACTCCCTGTTTGCGCCAATAGAACGATGAGTGCCGTTTGCCGTAGTAACGCCGATTTACCGGCCATGTTAGGCCCGGTTATCATCATAATTTGTTGGTGCTCATTGTCGAGGGTTACACTGTTGGAGATGTACGCTTCGCCCGGCGGTAATTGCTTTTCGATTACCGGATGACGTCCTTCTGTGATGGATATTTCCGTACTATCGTTTACTTCGGGACGGATATACCGGTTTGCTTTTGCCACAGTGGCGAACGATAATAGGCAATCTAAGCGAGCTATCAACGAAGCGTCGTTTTGGATGGCTTGTATGTAGTCGGAAAGCGAGAGAATCAATTCGTTGAACAACTGTGTTTCCAACGATTGTATTTTCTCTTCTGCTCCTAAAATCTTTTCTTCGTACTCTTTTAGCTCTTGCGTAATATAACGTTCGGCACTTACAAGGGTCTGTTTGCGTATCCACTCGGGCGGAACTTTGTCTTTATGCGTGTTGCGAACTTCTATATAATATCCGAATACGTTGTTGTAGCTGATTTTTAGGCTCGGAATACCGGTGCGTTCGCTTTCGCGTTGTTGTACGTGCAGCAGATAATCTTTACCGGAGTATGCCATTTCACGTAGTTCGTCTAATTCGGTGTTTACTCCTTTTTTGATGATTTCTCCGCCTCTATTGAGTAAAGTCGGGGCATCGTTGTTGATTTCTCTTTCTATCCTGTCTCGTATAGTTGTGCACAAGTTCAGTTGTTCGCCGATGGTTTGCAGGCTTGGTTCATTGCTGTCCGAGCAAAGTTGTTTTATCGGTTCTATGGCCGTCAGGGCTACTTTGAGTTGTACTACTTCTCGGGGAGAGATACGCCCTACCGCCACTTTTGATATGATGCGTTCTATATCGCCTATTAGAGATATTTGCTGTTCAACTTGTTCTTTAACATCCGGAGCCTTGAAAAAGTATTCTACGGCGGATAGGCGGTCGTTGATAGGTTTTACGTCTTTCAGAGGAAAGATTATCCAGCGTCGCAATAATCGTGCGCCCATAGGGCTTGTGGTGCGGTCTATCACATCCAACAGGCTTTTCCCTCCTTCGTTTATCGTTTCTAATAGTTCGAGGCTGTGCGCTGTAAATTTGTCGATACGTACATATCGGTCTTCTTCTATTCGAGATAAAGCCGATATATGTCCGATGTGTGTGTGTTGAGTAATATCGAGATAGTATAACAACGCTCCCGAAGCGATGATTCCGCTTTTCAGATTATGTACGCCGAATCCTTTCAGGTTTTTGGTCTCGAAATGTTTTAGTAGCCTGTCGTTAGCAGCGTCTTCCGTAAAAATCCAGTCATCCAGTTCAAAGGTAAAATAACGTGTGCCGAAATGCTCCTCAAACAGTTTTCGTTTACTCCGCTCGAATAATACCTCTTTGGGCGAAAAATTGTTCAACAGTTTATCAACATAGTCGAAAGAGCCTTGTGCCGTGAGAAACTCTCCGGTAGAAATATCGAGAAACGCTACTCCGCAGATACCTTTATCGAAATGTATGCCGGCAAGGAAATTGTTTTCTTTGTGGTTCAAGATGTTGTCGTTGATAGAGACTCCCGGAGTAACTAATTCTGTTATACCTCGTTTAACTAATTTCTTTGTTAGTTTAGGGTCTTCTAATTGGTCGCAAATAGCTACCCGTTTACCGGCACGCACCAATTTAGGTAAATATGTATCGAGCGCATGATGCGGAAATCCAGCTAATTCTACGTATTGGGCAGATCCGTTAGCTCGGCGAGTAAGGGTAATACCCAATATTTCAGATGCTGTAATGGCATCATCTGAAAATGTTTCATAAAAGTCGCCTACTCTGAAAAGCAATATCGCGTCAGGGTGCTTTTTCTTTATCTCGAAATATTGCCTCATAAGGGGCGTTTCTACCACAGCTTTTGCCACGTTGTTGTTTTTTTTGATTCACACAAAGATACGAAGGAAAACAAATTTTTCAAAATCTTAGGTTTCGACACTTGTGCGTAGTTGTTGCACAACTATAAATGAGATTTCTTATAATTGTGTATTGTTCTCTTCGTAGACAACTAATTCTGATGAAATCTTTCCGAAAAGGATTTGTACGTTGTTTACAATCGGTTGTCGATACGTATAATGTTTTCGACGATGAATAAGTGCCGGATTTCTGTTTTGGGGATTTCGATGTCATCGTATGCCGGATTTTCGCTTTTCAGCGTAACCATATTGGGGTTGCTGTTTTTTCGTATATATTTAACCATTCGGTAATCGTCTAAAATAATAACGTAGATTTGTCCCCAAAAAAGGAGATTCATGTTTTGTACGGGGCGAATAGCTATTAGATCTCCGTTGCAAATAACGGGTTGCATGCTGTCGCCGCTTACTTTCACAATGTTGGCGTTTTTGTTAATATAAGGAACGTCGATTACTCCTATTTGTTTTTCAGATGTAAAAGTTAATTCTCTACCGCTAATTCCGGCAGTAACGTCTATATCATATATTTTTGCACCCTGCTGTCCGCTGTTGTGAATAGCATCGGAAGGAATGGAGACGCGCATGCTATGAGTATGGGCTGTTTGCATGTAAAATATATCTCCTTCTCCGGATTTCAACCAATTTTTCGATACGCCTAATCCTACTACTATTTTGTTGATGAGAGAGTCGCTTATAGGTAATTTACCATTTAAATGTTTAGAAAAATTAGAACGATCAGTTGAAATTTTATCGGCGAAATCATTCTGTGTAACACCGAACATTTTTATTAACTCTCTAATACGTAGTATGATTTCTTCGTTTTTCATATGAGGATAATTTGTATTGTTTCTAAATATGGTAAAATAACTATATTTATTTTGTTTTTATTGTGTTTATACCATATATTTGTATTGTTATTCGATTCGATGATATGGTTTATTGATTTAGAAATAAAAAAACTTATGCAAGATAATTCTATTTAGGTAATTTACAATAAATAAAAATGTTAATTAACAACCTGAATACGAAAAGAAAAGAAATAAAATGATTATGAATAAAAGAGGCAATGGAGATTGTCGGATTTTGGGTACGGGGTGTATCGCATCGGGCCCGGCGGTATCTCGGTTTTCTTTTCGTATTCAGGTTTGATATAAGATAATGTATGGTTGTAATAGGATCAAAACAATTGGCTATTTTGTGCGCTTGCCATTTTATTGCTCATTTCGATTATGCGGATTTGCTTTCTTCTGTATATCGTTCTGATTACGAAACAAAGTTAGAGGATCTTGGTTTTTTGTTATGGTGTGAGGTTCATTTTAATGAAGGTTTGAGCGCAGTAACCGATTTTCATTACGGTATTCTGCCGTTATCGGGTAATTATACTGATGTAGAGGTTCTTGGAGAAAAATATTCTGCTATGGCGTTAGCTATACGTTTTATTAATTCTTATTTAACTGAATATAAAATTGCAAAAACAGATGGTAGAGAATGAACAAGGTAGCCTCTGTACGGATTATAAGTATGGTTTGTCCTAAATATTAAGTGTGTCAGTAGGCGTGCGGACGGAAGTTGGGTACGTGAGCTTGTTGAAACAAAAAACGCTCGGAATTTCCGAGCGTTTTTTTATTTAAAGAAAAGTTGATTAAGCGTTTACAGATGCCATGTGAGCGATCAAGTCGAGAACTTTGTTACTGTAACCGATTTCATTGTCATACCATGAAACAACTTTTACGAAAGTGTCGGTCAAAGCGATACCAGCTTTGGCGTCGAAGATAGAAGTGCGAGCATCTCCCAAGAAGTCAGAAGAAACAACAGCATCTTCGGTGTAACCGAGTATACCTTTCAATTCGCCTTCAGAAGCTTCTTTCATAGCGGCGCAAATTTCTGCATAAGTAGCAGGTTTTGCCAAGTTAACAGTTAAGTCAACAACAGAAACATCCAAAGTCGGAACACGCATTGACATACCGGTTAATTTACCGTTCAATGCAGGAATTACTTTACCTACGGCTTTTGCAGCACCGGTTGAAGAGGGGATGATGTTGCCAGAAGCAGCACGTCCGCCGCGCCAGTCTTTCATAGAAGGACCGTCAACGGTTTTTTGAGTAGCGGTAGTAGAGTGAACAGTAGTCATCAAACCGTCAGTGATACCGAATTTATCGTTCAAAACCTTAGCGATGGGAGCCAAGCAGTTAGTAGTACAAGATGCGTTAGAAACGAATTGAGTACCTTTAACGTAAGTTTTTTCGTTAACACCGCAAACGAACATCGGAGTGTCGTCTTTTGACGGAGCAGACATTACAACATATTTTGCACCGGCTTCGATGTGAGCTTGTGCTTTTTCTTTTGTCAAGAACAAACCGGTTGATTCAACAACGTATTCTGCGCCGATTTCGCTCCATTTCAAATCTGCCGGATTTTTTTCAGCAGTAACGCGGATTGCTTTTCCGTTTACGATCAGTTGATTTTTTTCAACGTCAGCTTCGATAGTGCCGTCGAATTGACCGTGCATAGTGTCATATTTCAACATGTATGCCAAGTA
>JAFUKV010000165.1 GCA_017467745.1 Bacteroidaceae bacterium
ATTTTAAGAAAATGTAAATCCCTGAATTTTATAAAATTCAGGGATTTTGTTTTTTGAGAATATTCGGGAGGTATGGCCTTTGGTTATCCCGCCCAGTTTTCACGATCAAGATTTCGGTAAGTGATGGCTTCGGATATGTGCTGTACATTTACCGATTGGCTGTGGTCAGGATCGGCAATGGTACGGGCGACTTTGAGTATACGGTCGTAAGCTAGCGCCGACAATGATAATCTGTTCATTGCGGCTTTTAATCTTTGCTTTCCTTCTTCATCGGGTTCGGCGTAACGGTTCAATAGTTTAGTTGTCATTTGGGCGTTACAATAAATGCCCGGCTCATTTTTAAATCGTTCAGATTGTATTTCGCGGGCGCGGATTACCCTTTTCCTTATTTTTCCACTCGGTTCGGCCGGACGGGTATCCGATATTTTTTCAAATGGAACGGGTATGATTTCTATTTGTATGTCAATGCGGTCGAGCAAAGGTCCTGATATACGGTTCAGATATTTTTGTACAGCACCGGGCGGGCATACGCATTGTTTATCCGGATGATTGTAGTAGCCGCATGGGCAAGGATTCATAGAAGCTACCAGCATAAGGGATGCCGGATATTCAATAGCTGATCGAGCTCGGGCAATGGTAATTTTTCTATCTTCTAACGGTTGACGCATTACCTCTAATACTTGTCGGGAAAATTCCGGAAGTTCATCAAGGAATAGTACTCCATTATGAGCTAAGGATATTTCGCCCGGTTGAGGGAATGTTCCGCCGCCTACCAATGCTGCGCTTGATATAGTATGGTGAGGAGAACGAAAAGGCCGTTGCGATAATAGAGAAGTGTTATTTCCCATTTTTCCCGCAACGGAGTGTATCTTGGTAGTTTCCAATGCTTCTTGTAATGAGAGAGGAGGTAAGATAGAAGGGATGCGTTTGGCCATCATAGATTTTCCTGCTCCCGGAGGGCCTATCATCAATAAATTATGTCCGCCGGCAGCCGCTACCTCAAAAGCTCGTTTTACACTTTCTTGTCCCTTAACATCTTCAAAATCGAGGTCGAAATGCGTTTGCTGACGTAGAAATTCTTGACGGCAATTTATTACAGTGGGTTCCAGTTTACGTTCTCCGTTGAAAAATGCTATAACTTCCTTTATGTTTTCCACTCCATAAACGGAGAGGCCTTCTACTACTGCTGCTTCTTTCTCGTTTGCTTTCGGCACGATAAATCCTTTGAAGCCCATTTCTTTCGCTTTAATAGCGATAGGCAGTGCGCCTTTAATAGGCAGAATAGTACCGTCTAACGAAAGTTCGCCCATCAGCATGTATTGTTCTAATCGACTGTTATCAATGGCTTCTGATGAGGCCAAAATGCCTATTGCCAAAGGTAAGTCGTAAGCAGACCCCTCTTTTTTGATGTTAGCCGGAGCCAAATTGATGATAATTTGTTTACGAGGAAATCGGAAGCCGTTATGTTCGAGAGCAGATATTATACGTTCGTGGCTCTCTTTTACGGCAGCGTCGGGCAGACCGACCATAAAGAACCGAATACCTTGCGAACAATTTACTTCGATTGTTACCATAATGGCATCTATGCCGGTTACCGCAGCTCCAAATACTTTGACAAGCATAATATACAAATTTAGTTGGGAATAGAATCTGGGTTTGCAATCGGAGTATCGGAAATTTTTTTGAGTAACGCAGCCATCTCGGAACTCTTCAAATTGCGTCCGGATATTCGGCCGTTGCGATCTATGATGATATTGTCCGGTAGTTTTCGTATTCCGTAATTTTGTGCTATGTCCGAATTGAAACCTTTCGGTTCTATTAGTTTTATGCCCCGATAGGGATTATTTCTCAAGTTTTGTTTCCAAATAGCTGTATCTATGTCGAAGGCAATAGAAATAACATTTATTGTCGAGTCGGCGAAATAAAATGTTGCATCGTTCAGCCAACTGTTGTTGGCGCTGTTTTTTAAGAGTGCTGCCGACCAGAAGTGCAAAATAGTCGGTTTACCGTGTAACGAATCAATATAGATAGTTGAATCTTTTTCGTTTTTCAATTTAAAAGGAGTAAATAGCGTAGCGGATGTTGCATCGTACGAATCTCTTAAAAACGACTCTATTTCGCGTCGTGCGATAGGGTTGTCTCGCTTGGCTTTCGGTGAAAGAGTTTTCATGACAGAATCGCATAAAAAGATATTATTGGGGATAAGCATATTTTCGGCAATCAAAGCTATGGTAGCAGAAGAGCGCTTGTTTTGTTCAGCGTATTCGGCAACCCGTTTACTTAGTTGTAATAGTAAGCTGTCTGTTCTTACTTTTATAGTATTGTATTCTTTCGTTTTTTCAGGAGAAATAAAAGAGAGTTGTTGCAATAAAGAATCGCGTGTTTTTATAGCCTCGGAATGTTTGCGATAGAAGTCGGCAATGTCGTTATTTATTCCGCCATCTTTTATTTTTGCCGACGAAAGATGCTTTGCGTCTCCTTCTATCTCGATGTGATACCCGTTTTTTATATAAAGAGAGATTAGCCGATTGTATTGTATTGAATATAGGTCTATACGCGATAAAGAGTCGGCTTCGCCTTTAACGCGAAAAAAATTGTTTTTAGGCCAGACGGTATCTATACGGATATTTCCGGTGTATGATTTGTGTACGGCATATATCGGATTGGTTCCGATATTTTTAATGTCGAAATCAACAATATAGCTACCTTTATCTCCTCCACAAGCTGATAGCATGAAAAGAAAAAGGAGAACCCCTAAAAGAAAGTGACCGTTTTTCATCTGTCAGTCAATTTATATTTTATATTAAACAAGACAAAAATAGTTATTTTACCTGAATCATGCCCTTGTTTAGAATAAATTCGGCGTGAAAATAAAACACCTTTTTCCCGAGATAGGAAAAAGGTGTTTTTATGCTTATAAATTTATTTGGAATAATTGAGTTGTTTATAGATTGAATGCTTGTTTAACAGCATCTACATAGTCTAATTTTTCCCATGTGAAAAGTTCCACTTCACGAACAATCGGCTCGGGCATATATTTCGATACGAAAGTTTTTTTGACAATTTGGGGTTTGCGTCCCATGTGTCCGTAAGCGGCTGTTTCTTCGTATATCGGATTACGTAGCTTTAATCGTTCTTCTATTGCTTTGGGGCGTAAATCGAATATCTTCGTTACTTTCGCTGCAATCTCAGCATCGCTTATGTTTACTTTTGACTTTCCGTAGGTATTTACATATACGCTTACAGGTTTAGCAACACCGATAGCGTATGAAATTTGTACTAAAACTTCGTCCGAAACACCGGCAGCAACAAGATTTTTAGCTATGTGTCGGGCAGCGTAAGCAGCCGATCGATCTACCTTAGAGGGGTCTTTTCCGGAGAAAGCTCCTCCTCCGTGTGCGCCTTTTCCGCCATAAGTATCGACGATAATTTTACGGCCTGTTAATCCTGTATCTCCGTGAGGGCCTCCGATAACAAATTTTCCGGTCGGGTTGACATGTAGAATAAGACGCTCGTCGAATAATTTTTGAATGCGTGCCGGCAATAACGCTTTTACACGCGGAATCAGAATCTTTTCAACGTCGTTATAGATAATTTCCAGCATCTTTTCATCTGCTTGTTTTTGCGCTTCTTCCGTGTTGTCAGATGGGGCTATGAACTCATCGTGTTGGGTAGAAATAACAATTGTATGGATGCGTACCGGTTCGTTGTTTTCGTTATATTCGATGGTAACCTGCGATTTTGAGTCGGGACGAAGATAATTCATTGTTTTTCCTTCGCGCCGTATAACGGCTAATTCCGTTAACAGCAGATGCGACAAATCAAGAGATAACGGCATATAGTTGTCTGTTTCGGTACAAGCGTATCCGAACATCATTCCTTGATCTCCTGCGCCTTGATTCATCGGATCCTCACGTTCTACACCGCGATTAATGTCTGCCGATTGTTCGTGTATAGCCGAAAAGACACCGCAAGAATCGCCGTCGAATTTGTATTCGCTTTTGGTGTATCCGATACGGTTAATTACTTTTCGGGCTACATCCATTAAATCAATGTAAGCATTTGATTTTACTTCTCCTGCCAGTACTACCTGTCCGGTAGTAACAAGCGTTTCGCAAGCTACTTTTGAGTTCGGATCGTAAGCCAAAAACTCGTCAAGTAAAGCATCCGACAGTTGGTCGGCTACTTTGTCGGGATGCCCTTCGGACACCGATTCGGAGGTAAATAAATAATTCATAATATATTAAATTAGTGTATATATAAATCTACTTTTCTCAATAGAAAAAGACCACATAAATAAAAATGATGAGATTGACTGGTATATAAAAGGCAAGACACTATTTTAGCATTTTTTTTTTGTGGTTGCAAGCAGCCAAATCCTTCCACTTTTTATTATGATGTGGCAAAGATATGCTTTTTTTTCGAGATTGAATATTTCTAATTGAAAATATTGTGTTGTTTCTTGAAAGAAATGAAGGGCATTAGTCGTTAGGTAATTCAGACAGCAATTCGGAAATTGTTTTTCCGCAGGGATGTTTTAGTTGCGGAGCTATTTCGCAAAGCGGCTCCAATACGAATCGGCGTTGTGTCATCAAAGGGTGTGGCAATGTAAGGTAGGGGGTCGAGATAGTTATATTTGCGTAAAGCAACATGTCTATGTCAATGGTTCTGTCAGTATATCCTGTTTGTTCTGGCTTTCGTATTCTGCCCAGTTCTTTTTCTATTTGTTGTGTGATTTGTAGTAGGCTTTTCGGTTCGATAGACGTTTGTAAACAAAGAGCGGCATTAAGAAATGGAAAAGGAGAGTCGAATCCCCAAGGTTCTGTTTCGTAAAAAGAAGAAACGGCACGGATGTCGCCTGCACGTTCATTCAATAATTCGATTGCTTTCTGTAAAAGAAATTTCCGATCTCCTTGATTGGAGCCTAATGAAAAAAATACAGTATTTGTTGTGGACATAAGAAGATTTCTTAAAGAAAAAACCTCATCTCTTATTTATTTGATGGGAGATGAGGTTGTATATAGAAATTGAGATATTATAAAATCAACATAGCATCTCCGTATGCGCCGAAACGGTATTTTTCTTTTACTGCAATATCATACGCTTCGTCTATCAGATCATATCCTCCGAATGCGGAGGTCATCATTAGCATGGTTGAAAGCGGCATGTGGAAATTGGTTACCAAACTTGTGGCCACAGTAAATTCATAAGGCGGGAAGATGAATTTGTTTGTCCATCCGTCATACGGTTTTAGGTGTCCATCGGTACTGACGGTGCTTTCGATGGCTCTCATAACGGATGTGCCTACTGCACAGACTTGCCGATCTTCATCCTTGACTTTATTAACAAATTGTACTAATTCCGGAGTAACCAACATTTGTTCGGAATCCATTTTGTGTTTAGTCAGGTCTTCAACATCTATTTCCCGGAAATTGCCTAACCCGGAATGTAATGTCAAGAAATTATATTCGATACCTTTGATTTCCATTCGTTTTAGCAGTTCGCGGCTAAAATGTAATCCGGCAGCCGGCGCAACGACAGCACCTTCGTTTTTGGCGAAAATGTTTTGATATCGGTCTTCGTCTTCCGGTTCTACTGGACGAGAGATATAGCGGGGCAGAGGAGTTTCGCCTAACCGGTAAAGAGCTTCTTTGAATTCATCGTGCGTGCCATCGAACAAAAAGCGAAGTGTGCGTCCGCGTGATGTTGTATTATCTATGACTTCGGCTACCAACGAATCGTCTTCTCCAAAATATAGTTTGTTGCCGATACGTATTTTACGAGCGGGGTCTACCAAGACATCCCAAAGGCGATTTTCTTCGTTCAACTCGCGCAATAAAAAAACTTCTATTTTTGCTCCTGTTTTTTCTTTATTTCCATATAAACGGGCAGGAAATACTTTCGTGTCGTTAAATAGAAAAACGTCCTTATCTTCAAAGTAGTTGATAATGTCTTTGAATACGGCATGAGAAATACTTCCGTCTTTTCTGTTTATAACCATCAGCCGCGATTCATCTCGGTATCTTGCCGGATATTGGGCTATAAGCTCTTCCGGCAATTTAAATTTGAACTGTGATAATTTCATATCTAATTAATTTTTATTTTTCTTATTGTCCTAATGTTGCTGCGGCTTGTTCGGCCAATTCTATAATCTGGTTTACGTGGTAACAGTGTTTTAATTCTACATTGCCTATTCGAGTACGTATCAAGCCGGTTAAATGCGCTCCGCTATCGAGAGCTTTGCCTATATCTCGGGCTAATGCTCGTATGTAGGTTCCTTTGCTGCACACTACCCGGATTTTTATTTGTGTAGAGCAGAATTCCAGTAATTCGATTTCATCTATAATCAGTTCTTTGGCTTTTAATTCTACATCGTTGCCTTTCCGTGCCAGTTCATAGGCTCTGACTCCGTCTACTTTACATGCCGAGAAAGCGGGTGGAATCTGCTTTATCGAACCGATAAAGGATGCTAATACCTTTTCTACCTGTTCTCGGGTAATATGATCGGTCGGGTAGGTGGCGTCGATTTCTGTTTCCAAGTCGAACGAAGGCGTAGTAGCCCCTAATTGTAGCGTGGCGATATACTCTTTGGTTTGGTATTGAAAACTCTCTATTTTTTTTGTCGCTTTTCCGGTGCATATAATCATAACGCCCGAAGCCAAGGGATCGAGAGTTCCCGCATGTCCCACTTTTATTTTTTTTAGTTTCAATTTGCGCGACAATGTGTTGCGTACTTGTTTTACTAATTTGAAACTTGTCCAATATAGAGGTTTGTCAAAATATAATACTTCTCCTTCTATGAAATCCATTCGGTATGTTTATATCAGTGAATAGACTATCGAAAATATTCCAATTATAAAGCAATATATGGCAAAATAAATGAGTTTTCCTCTTTTTACTATATTCAGCATCCATTTGCAAGCAGCGGTTCCGGATAAAAAAGCAGCAAAAAATCCCACTAATAAGCATGTCGTGGAAATTCCCGATTCATTTGTAGCATAACCGCCTTTAATCAAGTCGAGAAACGCTTCGCCCAATATTGGAATGATAACCATTAAAAAAGAAAACTTGGCAATCTGTTCTTTTTTGTTTCCTAACAGTAACCCTGTTGCGATGGTTGTGCCTGAGCGCGAAAGACCCGGCATTACGGCGCAAGCCTGAGATAATCCGATAATAAAGGCGTCTTTGTATGAAATGTTTTCTTTTGTACGCGGTTTGGCATAATATGCAAACGTGAGCAAAAGAGAGGTAAGCAGCAACATACATCCTACTAACAGTAAACTTGTACCAAACAACGTTTCCACAAAGTCTTTAAAAAACAGTCCAACAACAGCTATCGGAATCATAGACAGAATAATCTTGGCAATATATTGGGTTTGCTCATTCCATTGAAAGCGGAATAGTCCTCGAAAAAGAAATTCTACTTCTTTCCATAGCACCACGATTGTGCTGCATACTGTCGCAGCGTGTACAACAACAGCAAAAGAGAGGTTTTCTTCCGTTTGAACACCCAATAATTTGTTGGCTATTTCTAAATGTCCGCTACTGCTGACAGGCAGATATTCGGTTAATCCTTGTACTACACCTAAGATTAGGGCTTCTATCCAATTCATTTGTTGTCTTTATTTATGTTTTTGTCTTTTTTTAGGATAGCGAAAATCATCAAAACAAAACCCGCAAACGAGCACCCCGGTCCTAATACGATTCTGCGGAAGCTGAAAATGTCAGGATCGAAAGCCTCAAAATCGGTACTGCCTCCTAACATTAAAGCAAACCCTACCAAACCAAAGCGAATGAAATGATAATAAGTTTAATATTGTTCTTGCTTAAAGCGAAATTTATTGTATCCATATTTATTGATTAGTTTATTATACATAATAGAGGTCGTCTTGATTCATCCGTATGTATTTATTGACGGCAAAATAAGCGGAGACCGCTGTAAGGAGAATGCCTAATATAATGACGATCAGATAAACGGAAAGTAAATAATCCAGACTCATTAAAATATTGAAATTTTCTACGGCGGATGATAGGTAATATATACACCCTGTTAACATTCCGATAGCGAATACAGACGCAACAATCCCGTTTATGATGTTTGTGATAATAAACGGTTTGCGGATAAAGGCCGGTGTTGCTCCCACCAGTTTCATGGTGTGTATAAGAAATCGTTTGGAGTATGCGCTTAAACGTATTGTATTACTGATTAGCGCAAAAGAGATTATCATAAGTATTCCGGCAAGCAGGAGCAGGATAGCTCCGATACGTTTTACGTTTTCATTTACTAATTGTATCAAATCTTTTCGATAGGCAATGTCGCTTATGCCAGAATAGGAGTTTAATTTTTTTTCTATCCATTTTAAGCTATCGGTGTTAGCATAGCTGGCATTTAATTTGACTTCGAGCGAGGCTTGTAAAGGGTTGAATCCTAAAAATTCTTCAGGATTCTCTCCCAGTTCGTCCGTCAACTCCTTCAAGGCTTGTTCTTTTGATAGATAGGTTACGGATTTTACGAATTTGGTTTTTTCGAGTTGTTGTTTTATGCGGGTAATTTCATTTTCTTTCAAATTGTCTTTTAGAACAAGAGAAAAGCCGATGTTTTCTTTCACGTACATCGATATTTCAGATGCCATTATTCCGATAAGCGCGATAAGCCCTAAAATGAATAAAACCAATGCGATACTGATAGTAGAGGTTAATCGGGCATTGAAAAAAGAAGAATAACGGATATTTTGAGTTGTTTTTGTCATTTTTCGGCGTGTTTTAAAATGTAAATAACAGAACTGCTTTTTGTGTAATTGAACCAACTGTGCATCCATCCCATTAATCCATAGAAAAATCCGTAAATGAAAGGAAGCGGATTTTTTTTATATTTTTCGCTTAACATTGAAATATAAAAACCGTCGAATGGCATTTTCTTTCTTTGGATTATCGTAAAACCGTATTGGGATATAAATTTTTCGAATGTATTCGGCGAAAAGTGCCATAAATGGCGGGGAACATCCCATGCCGCCCAATAGTTTTTATAGTGGCGGGCATCGTACGATTGTTCATTGGGTAGTGCTATAATTAATGTTCCGTTCGGTTTTAATATTCGCTTTATTGTCTTGGCTGTAAGATGAAGATCTTGCAGGTGTTCTAAAACATGCCAAAGGGTGATAACATCAAATTGCCCGCTTTTTAGTTCTATTAACTCATTTGGAGGCAGCGCCTTTATTCCGTGATGTTCGGTTGTGAAATTTGCGGCTGATTTGTTTTTTTCTACTCCGATTGTTTGCCAG
>JAFUKV010000166.1 GCA_017467745.1 Bacteroidaceae bacterium
ATCAATTGCTTTTGATATTCAAATACAATCAACTGTTTCCTATACTGTTCTACCAATTTATCTATTTCCTGCAAATCGGGGACGTTACGTAACGCTTGGTCGTACAACAATTCTTTCCCGACCCACGACTTTACGTAATTATCTACAAATTGTACGCTATCGGCAGATGTAAAGCCTTTCGGCATAGCGTCCCATACCTCTTGCTCACTTAAAACACGTCCCTTTACTCCCACCAACGCATCTTTTCCGTTTTGAGAAAGGTCGCTCTCCGAGCTACATGAGGCAAGAACGACAATACAAACGAAAAAACGGATCAATCGACGCATAAAACAGAACGTTACATTATTACACTTTGGCCTAAAAATACAACTAAAAAACGATTAGCTCGTCAAAATTAACGGTTTTTACAACATCTTCATCTATTTCAACCGGGTATTTTTGCGATAAAAATTTTCTAATTTCCGTATTTTGCCATACTTCCCAATCGGCAATCACATCGTCTTTTACGTCAAGATATGTTTCCGGCTTACTTTTCAGCACTTTACCATACACAAAATTAGCTTCATGCACAGAATCGGCAACAATATCACGCCGTTTAAACGCACGTTTGTCAACCGTTTGGTTTTGTCCCGGCAAATATACTCCTTTTTCTATTCTTAAAACAGCATTTTCAACGCTATTATATTCTTTTATTTGCTCATTATTATCTATCTCATTATCTATTTCGACTCCCTTTTTCAGCAGTTTTTTCAACGTCTTAGCCAATTTTTTGTCGTTACACTCTACCACATAACCTTTAAACAAGGGCTGTTTTAACCGGTATTTTCTTTTATTACGTTTAAAATAATCGGACAATTGCTCCGCATCCGCAGGAAGCCTGTATTTCTTTTGCGATTCAATTATCAAGATATTATTACCAAACTCTTCCAATAACCGGGCAATTTCCAAAGAATCTTTCTGCGTCAACCTAACATCCGACACCTCCTTTTCCGGAAAGAAACGCTCTTTTCTGCGTTCAAACCGATTACGCATATATAACGTTTCAGCAGGATATTCCTCCCCCACACGCTTTATGATATGCCATCCGTAAGACGTCAAAACCGGAGCCGAAACACAACCGTCTTGTTCAAGCGCAAAAGCAGCAGATTCAAAGGCCTCGCCATACTCGCCTCGACTAAATGCAGGTAAATGGCCTCCATTAGAAGCGGAAAAAGAATCATCAGAGGCTTCTGACGCCAATTGCTCGAACGGCTCACCCTGTCGCAACCGTCGATATAAATCGTCCGCCCTCCTTTTCGCCCGCTCTTTCTCTCCGGCAGAAGCCTGAGGTGTAACCGCGCAAAGAATATGCGCGATTCTTAATTTTACAGGTTGACGCTGCAAATAATCTGAAAAAGAACTTTCGTTTCCTCTTTTCTTTCTCATCGCCCATTTTCTGAACAGTCGGTCTCTATATTGCAAACATTCGTTCCGGAAAACCATTGTCGTATCTTCACCATTCGCCCGAGCGTCGGCAATATAAAGTTGCCGTAAAACAAACATATCCAAAAATTCCGGAAACGAAATATCCTGCCGCATACTTTTCGTTCGACCGTAAAAATCCGCTATTTCCTGCACAGAGAATACCCGGCCATCTATTTTCAACGCAGTTCGGGTGTCGGCAGCAAATGCGCATACAGACAGAACAGACCAGAAACAGACAAACAGAATTCTCATAACACACATCATATCAAAACAATAAAAAAAGTACACCAACAAGAATTTTCCAATCAAAATCTTGTCGGTGTACTCAATTTATAATTATACAACAACGATTATACTATTCACCCCTGCTATAATTAGGAGCTTCGCTTGTAATAGCCACATCATGAGGATGACTTTCAGCAACACCGGCATTCGTAATACGTGTGAACTTAGCCTGATGCAACTCATCGATATTATGCGCTCCACAATATCCCATACCCGAGCGCAACCCCCCAACCATTTGATAAACAACCTCATAAAGAGATCCTTTATAGGGTACACGAGCCGCAATTCCTTCGGGAACCAATTTTTTCACATCGTTTTCGTTCGCCTGAAAATAACGGTCTTTCGAACCTTTTTCCATAGCTTCCAACGATCCCATGCCTCGATACGACTTGAATTTACGGCCATTATAAATAATAGTTTCTCCCGGAGATTCTTCCACACCGGCCAACAAGCCGCCTACCATTACCGAATAAGCACCGGCAGCCAATGCCTTAACAATATCTCCCGAATAGCGAATACCGCCATCGGCTATCAACGGAACGCCCGTTCCTTCCAAAGCCTTCGCCACTTCGTATATAGCAGACAATTGAGGCACACCTACTCCGGCAATCACACGCGTAGTACAAATAGAACCCGGACCGATTCCGACTTTCACGCCGTCAGCACCGGCCTCCACCAAAAATTTAGCAGCTTCTCCCGTAGCGATATTACCTACAACCACATCTATTTGAGGATATTTCGCCTTAACTTTTTTCAGAACCTCTACTACCGAAAACGAATGACCATGCGCAGTATCTATAACAATAGCATCTGCTCCGGCGGCAACCAAAGCATCTACACGATCCATCGTATCCACAGTAACGCCAACACCGGCAGCAACACGCAAACGGCCTAATTTATCTTTACAAGCCAACGGTTTGTCTTTGGCCTTAGTTATATCTTTATATGTAACCAGCCCTACTAACTTTCCGTCTTTATCAACAACAGGCAATTTCTCTATTTTATGTTCTTGAAGAATATCGGCCGCTTGCTGCAAATCGGTAGATTGATTTGTCGTAATCAAATTCTCTTTGGTCATCACTTCATCTATCGACTTGTCCGCATTACGCTCAAAACGCAAATCCCGGTTCGTTACGATTCCTACCAAACGACGGTCATCGTCAACAACAGGAATTCCACCTATCTTATACTCCGCCATAATAGCCAACGCATCTTTCACTTTCGAACCGCGTTTAATTGTGACAGGATCGTATATCATACCGTTTTCTGCCCGTTTTACGGTATGCACTTGTTTGGCTTGTTCCTGAATCGACATATTTTTATGAATAACGCCGATTCCTCCTTCACGGGCAATTGCAATAGCCAACTTAGCTTCTGTTACCGTATCCATAGCGGCCGAAACCAGAGGCGTATTCAACTGGATATTTTTTGAAAACTTTGTCGTAAGTTCGACATTTCGAGGAAGGACTTCTGAATAGGCGGGGATTAACAAAACATCATCAAACGTCAATCCGTCCATAACCACTTTTTCTGCAATAAATGACATAATCGTGTAGGAGTTATAATTTTATTGCGCACAAAGATACGTATTTTTACGATATATTTATTACGAAAATAATCTTTTTTCTACGGCTTTCAGATATTTTATCACGTTTTCTCCGATTCCGTTACCCCAAAACACTTATAACAAAAAGAGAAATTTCCGATAATCGGAAATTTCTCTTCATTTGCTCTATATAACTTTATTTTTAATTGGCCATTTCCGAGAGAAACTTAATTCGTATCAATCTGATTTCCTCTTCCGTATAATCCTTGCCGAATTCTTCTATCGCATTTTCCAGATTATCGGTTTCTTCTTCTTTGAAATACTCAAATAACTCATCAATATGATCTTCATCCATAATCTCTTGCAAAAAATAGTCGATATTGATTTTCGTTCCCGAATAAACAATCGCCTCTATCTCGTCCAACAAATCGACAAATTCCAACCCCTTCGATTCAGCCAACTCATCCAACGCAACTTTTCTATCGATAGCCTGAATAATAGACACCTTCAACTTCGACTTATTCGCCACTGTCCGTACTCGAAGATCTTCCGGCCGTTCTATTTCGTTTTCATCGACATGAGCCTTTATTACTTTGACAAATTCTTCGCCATATCGTTTCGCTTTTCCTGAACCGACTCCGGGTATATTCTGCAATTCTTCTATCGTAACCGGATACGTAGTAGCCATCGCCTCCAATGACGGATCCTGAAATATGACATAAGGGGGTAACTCTAACTTTTTCGCTATTTTTTTACGTAAATCTTTCAATATAGAGTACAATACCGGATCAACAGCGCAAGTAGCTCCACCTTTCATCGGCACTTCTTCTTCCGCATCTTCAAAATCATTGTCCTCTACAATCTTAAACGATACTGGTTTTTTCAAAAAAGCATGACCTTTCTTGGTCACTTTCAACAATCCGTAATTCTCTATATCCTTATCAAGATATCCTCCGATAAGCGCCTGACGAATGACAGAATTCCATATTTTTTCATCTTCACCTTGTCCACCTCCAAATACTTCGAGTTCATCATGATGATACGAGAGCACCTCGCTGGTCTCTTTCCCTGTCAAAACATCAATAACATGGTCGGTTTTAAATTTTTCTTTTAAAGCGATTACAGTATCAATAACTGCACACAATAAATCTTGAGCTTCCACTTGTTTTTTAGGATTTAAACAATTGTCGCAATTTCCACAATTATCTTCATTATATTCTTCGCCGAAATAATGCAGCAACAGTCTTCTGCGACATACTGACGATTCTGCATAAGCGGCTGTTTCAAGCAATAGTTGCTTTCCAATTTCTTGCTCGGCAATAGGTTTTCCCTGCATAAATTTCTCCAATTTTTGCAGGTCTTTATTCATATAAAACGTAATGCACTGACCTTCGCCACCATCACGTCCCGCACGTCCGGTTTCTTGATAATAACCTTCAAGACTTTTAGGTATATCGTAATGAATTACATACCGTACATCCGGCTTATCTATTCCCATACCGAATGCGATAGTAGCCACAATAACCTCCACTTTTTCCAACAAAAAAGCATCTTGGTTGGTCGTACGTGTATTCGAATCCATTCCGGCATGATAAGGCAACGCATTAATGCCGTTTACTCGAAGCGTCTCAGCTAACTCTTCTACCTTTTTACGGCTTAAACAATAAATAATACCCGACTTACCCGGTTGCGACTTTATGTATTTGATAATATCTTTATCTATACTTTGCGTTTTAGGACGAACCTCATAATAAAGGTTCGAACGGTTAAACGACGATTTAAAAACCGCAGCATTCAACATGCCCAAATTTTTTTGTATATCGTGTTGCACTTTCGGCGTTGCCGTTGCCGTAAGCGCAATAACAGGATGTGTGCCTATTTCTTGAATAATCGGGCGGATACGCCTGTATTCCGGTCTGAAATCATGCCCCCATTCCGAAATACAATGCGCCTCGTCTACGGCATAAAACGAAATATTTACTTGTTTCAGAAATTCGATATTTTCTTCTTTCGTCAACGATTCGGGAGCCACATACAGCAATTTGGTTTTTTTACTGAGAATATCGTTTTTCACCTGATCAATCGCCGCTCTGTTCAAAGACGAATTGATGAAATGCGCTATCCCGTCTTCTTCGCTGAAATTACGCATAGCATCCACCTGATTTTTCATCAAGGCTATCAACGGAGAAATTACAATAGCCGTCCCGTCCATCATAAGCGACGGCAATTGATAACACAACGATTTCCCTCCTCCGGTAGGCATCAACACAAATGTATCATTTCCGGACAAAAGATTTCGAATAATAGCTTCTTGATTTCCCTTAAAGGTATCAAAACCAAAATGTCTTTTTAATTCTTCCGTTAAATTCGTTTTTGTCGTCATGCGATAGCTATGATTTGAATAGTCTTAAATTGTTACAGGAAAATACCTTTTCATTCAGAACCGAAAAAACTCTGCAAAAATCCTCTTTCACGTCAAAATAACGTTCATTCCACAGGTTATATCTTTTGAGTTTTAATGAATCGCGCTTTTCTACAAAACAAATTTATAAACAACTCTTCAATATTCGCAATAAAATCGGAAGTTTTTTTAGTTCAAAGACATCATATTTGTCTTTTCTAACTTTTCTTTTGCATATTGGAGCGTTATAACAAGCTCTTTTTCTCCCGATGAAGGCATCTCAAACATAGCGTCCATCACAATACTTTCCGTAATGGAACGCAACCCGCGCGCTCCGAGCTTAAACTCAATAGCCTTGTCTACGATATAGTCCAACACCTCATCCGTTATTGTCAATTGCACGCCGTCCATTTCAAACAATTTTAGGTATTGCTTGATAATAGCATTCTTAGGCTCAGTCAAAATGCGGCGCAACGCGTTTCTGTCTAACGGCTGCAAATACGTTAGAATAGGCAAACGCCCTATTATTTCGGGAATCAGCCCGAACGACTTCAAATCCTGAGGTGTAATATACTGCAACATATTATCCCGGTCTATTCCCATCCGGCTCTTTCCTGCGGCATATCCTACAACACGCGTATTCAGGCGTTGGGCTATTCTCTTTTCAATACCCTCAAACGCACCTCCGCAAATAAACAGAATATTTTTCGTATTTACCGGAATCATTTTCTGCTCGGGATGTTTTCGTCCGCCTTGGGGAGGAACGTTCACGACAGACCCTTCCAACAATTTCAACAACCCTTGCTGCACGCCTTCGCCGCTGACATCGCGAGTAATAGAAGGATTATCCCCTTTCCGGGCTATTTTATCTATCTCATCAATAAAAACAATTCCCCGCTCTGCGGCATCCACATTATAATCGGCCGCCTGCAACAACCGGGTCAACAGGCTTTCTATGTCTTCACCTACATAACCGGCTTCCGTCAATACGGTAGCGTCCACAATCGTAAACGGAACATGAAGCATCCGGGCGATAGTCCTCGCCAGCAACGTTTTTCCCGTACCGGTAGGACCGACCAGAATGACGTTCGATTTCTCAATTTCCACATCATTCTTATCCCCTTCCGCAGCCTGCAACAAGCGTTTATAATGATTGAAAACAGCTACGGATATAAACTTCTTCGCATCATCCTGACCTATTATATATTGATCGAGAAACTGCTTTATCTCTACCGGACGCGGCAAACCCTCTTTGGTAAAACCGAGAGCGCTATCCGCCTGCCGTTTCTTCTGAAACGTCTCTTTCACAATCAGATCGGCCTGTTCGGCGCACTCGTTGCAAATAAAGCCGCTCATTCCCGAAATCAACAGCGCAACCTCTTTTCTGCTTCTTCCGCAGAAACTACATCTATCTTCTTGTTTTGGCATGTCTATTACGCAACCTGACTATTACTTCGATTTAATCATTACATCGTCTATCATTCCGTACTCTTTGGCTTCGGCCGCAGTCATCCAATAGTCGCGGTCAGAGTCTTTCTCTATTTTCTCAAACGGATTACCCGAATGATCGGCAATGATAGTGTACAATTCTTTTTTAAGTTTCTGTATTTCCCGAGCAGTAATTTCTATATCCGACGCCTGTCCTTGCGCACCGCCCATCGGTTGGTGTATCATTATACGCGAATGGCGCAAGGCGAAACGTTTGCCTTTCGTACCCGCTACCAACAATACAGCACCCATAGAAGCGGCCATACCGGTACATATAGTAGACACGTCGCTACTGATATACTGCATCGTATCGTAAATACCCAAGCCGGCATATACCGATCCGCCGGGAGTATTCAGATAAATGGATATATCTTTACCCGGATCTGCCGAATCAAGATAAAGCAACTGAGCTTGAATAACATTTGCCGTATAATCGTCTACTTGCGTACCCAGAAATATAATACGGTCCATCATCAAACGAGAAAAAACATCCATCTGCGCAACATTCAACTGGCGTTCTTCAATAATGGTGGGAGAAATATAACTGCTGGTTATATTAGCATACTGCTCTAACGCCAACGCATTCATTCCCAAATGCTTTGTAGCATAATTTCTAAAATCGCTATTCATAACAATATCTTTTACAATTTACAAATGCCCTACACGACTTCATTCCGAAATACGTACCGGATATTCCGTATAGAGATAAAAAAGGCTTTTAATCCTCCTAATTCCCTAACAAAGATATAAATAAATTTGTTGCGTTCAAACATTATTTATTGTCAGGACGTATAGTGCTTAGATTAAAAGCCTTTTTCAATATAAACATCTAAAAACAAAACGCTTATTTCGTTTCGAACAATTTATAAAAATCTTCGGGCGAAATTTCTTTTGTATTTAGCGTTGCGTTTTCTTTTATCGTGTTAAGAATTTTTTCTTCCGTAGCGCGATCTATAATACCGCGAACCGATTCTTTGGTTTTCAACATCTCTTTCGCATAATTTTCAAGCATCTCTTCCGGAACGTTCATCATGCCGTATTGAGCGAATTGCGCTTTGGTAGCTTTTTTAGCCATATCCATAATATCGGCTTCCTCTACTTTAATCCCGAATTTACGAACAATCTCTTCCTTAATCAAGTGCCATTTCAAATCAGGAACCATCGCAGCAAAATCAGCGTCTACGCTTTCGGGAGTTTTATTCTCGCCGGTAGTAAGCAACCAACGTTTTAAAAACGCTTCCGGCAATACAATATCGCCAACTTTTTCCTCGATTGCTTTACGAGCGTCTATTCCGAATTTATAGTCGCTCTCACCCACCATCTGTCCGGCAATCATTTCTTTTACTTGAACACGGAATTCATCTTCGTTTTTCGCTTTATCCGCGCCTAAAACATTATCAAAAAATTCTTGATTCATTTCCGCCGGTTTGAATCCGGTTATTTCAAAAATTTCCGCCTCAAAATCCGATTTCATTTCAGAGGCTTTTTCTTTTTCTATGCGCAACATCGACGACAATTCCGCATCGTTGCCATCGCTCGAAGCAAACGGATTGAACACAACCTTATCGCCCACCTTCACTCCGGCGAATTTAGCTTTTTGTTCATCATTTTTAAAATATGCAGGAGAAAGAATCGTGCTTTCTACCGAAACACCGCCTTCTTTCGCTTGTCCGTTTTCGTCCAATTCGGTCAATTTAGCTTTCAGCATATCTTTTTCACCAGCTTCATCCACCTTAATTTGAGTACCGAAACGCGATGCGAAAGCGTCAATCTGTTTCTGCACCATATCATCGTTTACCTGTAATTGGTAATAATCAATCTTATCGTCTTTCGTAATATTTACGTCGATTTTCGGAGCCAACGCAATATCGAATTTAAAATTGAAATCTTCTTGGGTATCGAAATCTATTTTTTCTTGCGATTCGTCAGGAAGCGGCTCACCAAGTATATTCAAGTTATTTTCACGGATATAACCGAACAATTTTTCTGAAACTTGTTTATTTATTTCTTCCGCCAGAATAGATTTTCCAAACATTTTCTTAATCATTCCCATCGGAACCATACCTTTACGGAATCCGGGAATATTCGCTTTCTGACGGTAACTACGCAATGTTTTTTCTACGTTATCCTGATAATCTGCTTTTGCAATCTCAATACTGACAACAGCATTGATTTCGTCAATGTTTTGTTGCGAAACGTTCATTCTTACAACTGTTTTTTTATGTTTAAACTTATATTATATCCTCTTTTCTATTTATTTAAGGCTCAAAACGGAGTCTAAATTTTCGAAGCGCAAAAATAACGGTAATCTTTCTATAATCAAACACCTTTTACATTTTTATGATAAAATAGCCCGAATAAATTTTTTCAAAAACCAAAATACAACATTTCTGTAAATTTACGGCCATAAATCTTGTTTATCCGATTTTTATCGCTTCCTTTGTACCGAATGTTGTAAATTATTGTATTGATTCTAATCTGCCAATGTCCATACTTCAATATCGACAAAACGGAATTATCGAGCTTAATCACCCTCATTCAAAATTATTTTTATATCAAATTATTTTCATTTTTATGAACATTTACATTGGCAACCTTAACTATCGCGTTAAGGAATCAGACTTGCAACAAGTAATGGAAGAGTACGGAACCGTAGAATCCGTAAAAATTGTAAAAGACCGTGAAACCGGCAAATCAAAAGGGTTCGGCTTCGTCGAGATTTTAGGAGACGAACAAGGTAAACAAGCTATCGCCGAATTGAACGGCTCGGAATTTGAAGGCCGCACGATGGTTGTAAAAGAAGCTCGTCCGAGATCTTAAATTACACTTTTATTACTTCAAGACCACCGGTCTATGCAGGTCGACACTCAAAACAAAGAAGACTTACTATGACTGAACTTATAAAACGACCTGTTCCGAATCGAATAGGTCGTTTTTTATCCGCAACCGTAATATAAACACGAAAACAATGAAACTCGCTTTATATTCTCCACTCGCCAAGCTATTAATTTTTATCGGGCTAATATTTCTATTCTTAGGTATATTCTCCGTAATATTTCCAATCGCTTATCTACATATACATTTATTATTCGGAGGAAATGCAACAGATATGCTAAATCCTGAGCATACGATAAAAGACTGGGCGTTTCTATGCAATATGCAATTATGGACATCTATATGCGTATTCTTAGTTCCATCTTTATTAGTAGCCCATTGGTATAGCAACGGAAAAACCGGACGCTATCTGTTTGCCAACCATCTCCCGTCTCCGGCACAATGCTTAACTGCGGTTATCTTGTTAATCGCAATCACGCCTTTTATCGGATTTATAGGAGAATGGAACAACCAGATAAGTTTTCCGGAATCTCTATCCAGCATAGAAACATGGATGCGGCAACAAGAAAACGCCGCACAAGACATTGTAAGCCAAATATTAAATGTAGAAAACGCCGCAGATTGGCTATTTGTATTCTTAATCTTAGCCATTTCGGCGGGAATAACGGAAGAGTTTCTTTTTCGGGGCGTAATGCAACGGCTCTTATTGGAAAAATTCAAGCGAGTACACCTATCCGTTTGGGTAACAGCTTTTATTTTCAGTGCAATACACCTTCAATTTTTCGGGTTTTTTCCGCGCATACTCTTAGGTGCGTTTTGCGGCTATCTTTTGGTATGGACAAGAAATATCTGGATTCCCGTTTTAGCGCATACATTGAACAACGCCGCTTATGTGGCAACCGAATATGCGATAAAACAAGAATGGACTACCGCCGAAGCAACAGAAATGGACATCTCTTGGAAAGGTTTCGCAATAGCCATTGCAGGACTGGCAATATTCGTCCTTTTAATCCGCCGATTCAAAAACCAGCAGACGGCTCAATACCGGCAAGAAATTCTCTCCTCTACCGTAAAATCCATATTTGAAATAAAACCGGAAGAAATCAATCGAACTTTTTCCGATGAAAAATAAAATTACGGCCTAAATATTTTTCACGCACAATCGGGTCTACCGAAAGCTCTTCGGATGTTCCCTGAAACAAAATACGCCCTTCAAACAACAGGTAAGCGCGGTCTGTTATACTCAGCGTTTCCGGAGCGTTATGGTCGGTTATCAATATCCCGATATTCTTCTCTTTCAGTTTATACACAATGTACTGAATATCTTCAACGGCAATCGGGTCGACACCGGCAAAAGGCTCGTCGAGCATAATAAATTTAGGGTCGATAGCCAAACAACGAGCAATCTCCGTACGCCGACGCTCGCCGCCCGAAAGCTGATCGCCCAAGTTTTTACGGACTTTCTGCAACCGGAACTCCGCTATCAAACTCTCCAACTTTTCTTTTTGGTACTCTTTCGGCTTATCTGTCATTTCGAGAACCGAACGAATATTGTCTTCAACCGACATTTTACGGAAAACAGACGCCTCCTGCGCCAAATAGCCGATACCATGTTGCGCCCGTTTATATACAGGAAATTTCGTAATATCGGTATCATCTAAAAATATACGGCCTTCATTAGGCGTAACCAGCCCCACCGTCATGTAAAACGTCGTTGTTTTACCCGCTCCGTTCGGGCCCAACAACCCGACAATCTCGCCCTGTTTCACATCGATAGAAACGTGGTTCACAACCGTACGCTGACGATATTTCTTTACTAACTCTTCCGTACGCAACACCATTTTCTTTTCTTCCACATCCATAAATATCGGCTTATGTATTGACGAGGGCAAAGTTAGCTAAATTTACGAAATATCGTTACACACAGCGAATAAAACGGCATACCCCGCCCCCCCTTTTATAAATATGCGGCAACACAAACCGGATATAAACTATTTTTATTAAATTTGTCAAAATAAAAAACCGTAAAAACGGCATACAAAAAAAACGAAGTTTTTATGTTCTTAATAAAACCGTTAGCACAATTCGGACGATACCTCATGCTTATGCGAAGCGTATTTTCCATACCCGACCGTTGGAGCGAATTTTTCCGACGTTACATTACCGAAATATACAAACTCGGCATCGACTCTATCGCGATAGTAGCTACCATATCCATTTTTATCGGAGCTGTAATAACCATTCAAATGGTACTTAACATCATGTCGCCGATGATTCCCGCTTATGCCGTAGGCCTTGCCACCCGCGATGTGCTTCTGCTGGAATTTTCATCCTCTATCATGTGTCTCATCCTTGCCGGAAAAGTAGGCTCGAACATTGCATCCGAGATAGGAACAATGCGAGTAACCGAACAAATCGACGCATTGGATATTATGGGTGTAAACTCTGCCAATTACCTAATTCTCCCCAAAATAGCGGCACTCGTTTCCATCATCCCGATATTAGTAATATTCAGCATGTTCACCGGATTATTCGGAGGTTTTTTAGTCAGCGTATTTACGCAAATGATTACAGTTACCAAATACATCTATGGCATACAAGCCATGTTTAACGAATACTATATTTGGTACTCGATTATAAAATCGCTTGTATTCGCCTTCGTTATCAGCAGCGTGGCTTCTTATTACGGTTACAACGTCAAAGGCGGAGCGCTTGAAGTAGGAAAAGCCAGTACCGATTCCGTTGTAATAAGCAGCGTAATGATATTGATGCTCGATGTATTACTGACAAAACTTTTAATGCAATGATCGAAGTTCGAAACGTAATAAAGTCTTTCGACGGAAAAACCATTCTTCACGACATTTCCGCCGATTTCTACGCAGGAAAAACAAACCTGATTATCGGCCAAAGCGGATCAGGGAAAACGGTCTTAATGAAATCGATCGTCGGATTGATAGTGCCTACTTCCGGACAAATTTTATACGACGGGAAAGACCTGCTTACGCTATCGCACAACGAAACCCGTTTATTAAGAAGCGAAATAGGCATGTTGTTTCAAGGGTCGGCCTTGTTCGACTCTCTGACAGTATTGGAGAATGTCATGTTCCCGCTCAAAATGTTTACCCATAAAACATTGAAAGAAAGAACCAAAAGAGCGGAATTTTGTTTAGAACGGGTAAACCTGAAAGGAGCAGACAAACTCTTTCCGTCCGAAATAAGCGGAGGTATGCAAAAGCGGGTAGCCATTGCTCGGGCTATCGCATTAAACCCCAAATATTTGTTTTGCGACGAGCCGAACTCCGGGTTAGACCCCAAAACATCCTTGCTGATAGACGAGCTGGTAAGCGATATTACCAAAGAATATAACATGACCACCATTATCAACACGCACGATATGAACTCAGTAATGGGTATCGGCGAAAATATCATCTTCTTGAATAAAGGGCACAAAGAATGGGTAGGAACCAAAGACGACATTTTTACATCCGACAACGAAGCGTTGAACAATTTCGTTTTCGCCTCCAATCTCTTTAAAGAGGTAAAAGAATACGTATTGACACAAAAACAAGGGCATCTCTAAAATTGCGTCAATACCTCGTATCAACTATCAACTTGCAAAGTTCTTTATTTATATAAGACCTAATTAAAATATAAATTACCCCCAATCAAAAAAACCGATTATGAAAAAACTCCGATTGACATTAGCGATAACCGGTATCCTGCTAACGCAAACCCTCATCTCTCAAACAGGAGAAAAAAATTTTATAGACCAGAACTACATAGAAGTAACCGGAAAAGCGGAAACAGAAATCGTTCCCGACGAAATTTATTTAAAAATCGTATTGAACGAAAACGACAATAAAGGAAAAATCTCTTTGACTGAGATGGAGCAGTCTTTATATCAAACGCTGGTACGTTGCGGTATCAACGCAAAAGAATCTCTCTACGTTCGAGACGCCGGAAGCACATTCAAAGTTTCCAAATGGAAACGTTCTGACATACGCACCTCTCGCCAGTACGTATTATTGGTAAACGATGCGCAGAAAGTAGGAGAAGTAATATCCGAACTACAAAATGTCGGCATCGCCAATGTTTCAATAGAACGAGTAAGCCACTCGCGCATCGAGGATTTACAAAAATAAGTCAAAGCAAACGCAATAAAAGCCGCCAAAGAAAAAGCCGCCATGTTAACCCAAGCTATCGGCCAAGACATAGGTAGAGCCCTTTACATATACGAAAATCCGTCCTACATTACGCCACGCATAGCGCAATCTAACGTAATGTTGTTCGAAACCGTTGAGACAGCAGAAGAAGAAAACGGATTCGCGCCTTCGGCCGAATTTGAAAAAATAAAACTGGAATATTCCATTACCGTCAGATTCGAGCTGTTTTAATTCGCATTACAAAAACTGCAACTTCAACCCGAACGACAAACTAAGAATATCTTTTAGCTTTATATAGCGGTTCGATACCGCGCTGATAAAATACAAATCGTTTGTACTAAGTTCGTAAAAAAACGAGAGAGAATCACTCTTTCTTTTTTCCGGATCAAAATTCAGGGTAATACGTTCGCCCAAGAAAACATGAGTACGTATTCGGGTAGAAAACGAATAATATTTATTGCTCGGGTATTTAATAGGAGTACGCGCCCAGAAATTATCCGAAAAAATCGTATTGATATAAATTCCGCACGCCAACGGCTCAAACATGAATTTCTGAGAAAAATGAATTTTCCACGGCATATAATTCTGTTTAAGCGTTAACGTTACCTTAGTATCATCATGTTTAAACGCCGGAACAAACCCTAACAGCACATCTGTTTCCCAATGTTTGGAACGCCCGTAATCCCAGCCTACTCCCGCTGATAAAAAGCCCATAGAACCGGCAAACTGCAATTTTGCATATCGAGGAATCAACCTATCCCACGAAGATTTATAGCGTTCTACATTTCTGTCATGTTTCGTTTGTGCATATCCCCCGCTTACACATAAAAAGAACAGCAATAATGCACTAAAAATCAACCTCTTCATAACTATATCCTTCGGGTGTCAAAACAAAATAGAGATAACTGCGCTTTTTCATACAAGCGCAACCGTAATATATTACGCCATCGTCAAAAACATCCGTTATCTGTGTCGAATGATTGTGTGCGTGCAAACAAAACTGTAAATTAGGAAAACGCTTCATCAACTCGTGAAAAGGCAACTTCACATTATTATTAAACTGCTCGTCCTCCGGCCTCGTGTGCATAACCGCAACGGTTTTATCGTAAGAAACCGTATCGTTCAACTCAGAATAGATAAACTCAAAATTCGGTACAGGGTGCGAATAGTCGAACTCCAAAGCGTTTGTATTCATACAAAGAAACTTCGTTTTTCCGGCAATAAACGAATAGTTCTCTTCTCCGTACATTTTCTCAAAAACCTCCGCGCCGTTTCCTATAATATCGTGATTCCCGATAACTGCCACATACGGAACCTTCAAATTCGACATAATATCCCGTACCCATTCAAACTCCTTGGGCATACCGAAATCCGATATATCACCGCCATGTATCACAAAATCCACATCATTACGCTTATTGATATGAGACACACACGCTTCGGTTTCGTCATACCATCGTTGAGAATCGCCCATCAAAACAAACCGGATAGTGTCGCTATCCCTAAAAGCCGACTCTATGCGTTCAATGTTCCGACGGTTGATTTTTTGGCTCTTAACCCGCACGTCGTAAGGATGATACTCTATTAAATCGCATGCAGGCAAAAGTAAAGATACCGCACCTAATACCCCCCAAAGAGCTATCTTGCCTATCTTTTCTTTCATAAAATAACGCATAACCATGAATCCCCTAAGTCGAATAAAAAACACGACAAAAACTATATCATTTTTTAAAGTTTTCTGCAAATATATCCTATTTTAATAATATCAGCAACACAATCAAAAAAGAAAAGGATATTTTAGTTATCTTTTAGAACACAAAAACTGATCCGCATTTTATAAAACAAGCCATGTTGTCATCGTAAAGACATTCGCTTAGGCTCCTTAAAATATACCCGTGACGATATCACATCGGCACAGGTATCAACTCATATTGAATTTATTATAATTATAATGGAATATTTCCATGCTTTTTCGGAGGATTGCTTTGCGTTTTATTTTGCGCCATCTCCAATGCTTGTATCAATTTATAACGAGTTTGCTTAGGCAAGATTATTTCATCAATATATCCCGCTTCCGCCGCCTTATACGGATTTGCAAAATTCTCCGTATAATTCTCCATTTCTTTTTGTTTAACAGACTCGTCAGCTTTCCTGAACAAAATATTAACAGCGCCCTGCGCCCCCATTACGGCGATTTCGGCAGTAGGATAAGCCAAATTAATATCTGACCCCGTTTGCTTGCTCGACATAACAATATACGCTCCGCCGTATGCCTTTCGAGTAATAAGCGTTATCTTCGGAACAGTGGCTTCGGAATATGCGTAAACGATTTTGGCTCCGTGACGTATAATACCGTTATGCTCCTGCACGCTACCGGGCATAAATCCCGGAACATCTTCAAACGTAACGATAGGAATATTGAAACAATCGCAAAAGCGGATAAAACGAGACGCCTTGTCCGACGCATCAATATCCAGCACTCCCGCCAAAACGGCAGGCTGGTTAGCAACAATCCCGACCGAACGTCCTCCCAAACGGGCAAAGCCGACAACAATATTTTTCGCAAAATCGGGCATGACTTCAAAAAAATAACGATTGTCAACAACCGGCTCGATAATCTCTTTTATATCATACGGTATATTAGGATCGGCCGGAATAACCGTTTGCAAAGATTCCTCCTCTCGCCGAATATCATCCGTAACAACGCCAACAGGAGGATCTTCCATATTATTAGACGGCAAAAAGCTCAACAACTCCCTTATACCCAACAGCGTTTCCTCCTCATTATTACAAATAAAATGCGCTACCCCGCTTTTATTTCCATGCGTATATGCACCGCCCAATTCCTCTTTATCCACCATTTCATGAGTAACGGTTTTTACAACATCCGGACCCGTTACAAACATGTGGCTTTTCTCCTTAACCATAAAAATAAAATCGGTCAAAGCAGGCGAATAGCAAGCTCCTCCGGCACAAGGTCCGAGTATGGCCGATATTTGCGGAATAACGCCCGACGCCATTGTATTTTGATAAAAAATAGAGGCATACCCCGAAAGGCTATCCACACCCTCTTGAATACGCGCCCCGCCCGAATCGTTCAATGCGATAATAGGTGCGCCCGTTTTCAATGCCAGCGTCTGTACCTTCACTATCTTAGCGGCATTGGTTATACTGAGGGTTCCTCCGTAAACGGTAAAATCATACGCATACACAAACACCTGACGCCCGTCTATCTTGCCGTATCCCGAAACAATACCATCGCCCGGAATTTTATTTTCAGCCATTCCGTAATTACCGCAACGGTTAACCACGAACTTATCCAGCTCCACGAAAGTACCTTTATCCAATAACACCTCTATCCGTTCGCGTGCCGTCATTTTCCCGTTCTCATGTTGAAGGCGGATCTTAGAATCCCCGCCTCCTGTCTCAGCTTCCCGGTTCTTTAAAAAGAATTCATTATATATCAATTCATTGCTCATTTTTCGTCACATTTATGTCTAACATCATAATTATCTGGTTCTCATTAACCGTATCACCCTCTGCCGCTAAAATGTCAGAGACAATACATTCGGAACTTACTTTATAATTGTTTTGCATCTTCATTGCCTCAATAACGACAGCCGTATCATCCGGTCTCAATATATCGCCCGGCTTGACCGGTATCTTTACAATCTTACCGGACATGGGAGCTACAATTTTGTTGTCCTGCCGTTTTTCTTCTTTCTTTTTCATCCGCAGATATTTAGCCTGAGTATCGACAATATCCACACAGTGCGATGAAAACAAGGTATTTACCACATATTGTTTACCGCTTTCAGAACGAACAAGCTCCGCATTGTACGATTTTCCATCATGCAAAATAGAACACGACCCGTTCTCAGCCATCACAATATCCACATCGTAAAGTCTTCCGTCGAGAGTTAGCTGAACTTTATTTCCGTCCTTACTGATTAATTCTATCTCAGCGATTCTTTTTCCGGTATGTATTTCCATTTTTTATCCGCTTAAATTCTTAATACGCCTTTTTGCAGTCCGAAGTTTCTCCACCGGTTAATGGGTGTATTATCGTTCACCCTGTCCGTCAAAGAATTTTCCTCCAAATTCACGATATAATCAATATACGCAGCTATAATAGCAATATTCTCTGCCTCCTCGTCATTCTCGGTTGACGACGATTGCAGAATAACCGCATTTTTTTCTATAAATCCTGTATCGTATTTCCCCGCCGTAAAATCAGCAGTATCCAAAATAGAACGCAAATAAGGAATATTCGTCTTCAATCCCGTTATCTTATATTCGTGCAAAACCCGCTTCATCCGTTCAATAGCATATTCGCGCGTGGTTGCCCAAACAATAAGTTTTCCTATCATAGAATCATAAAACACCGGTATTTCATACCCCTCATAAACAAAGCTGTCTATCCTGACACCTATTCCGGTAGGTTCGGTCAACTGGCGAATAACGCCGGGAGACGGACGAAAATCCGCAGACGTATCTTCCGCGCAAATACGACATTCGATAGCATGTCCGCGAGGAGTTACATCTTGCTGACAAAAATGTATCTTTTCTCCATCCGCTATACGTATTTGCTCTTTAACCAAGTCTATTCCCAATACCTCTTCCGTAATAGGATGTTCCACCTGCAAACGGGTATTCATCTCTAAAAAATAAAATTGCTGATGCTTATCCACTAAAAACTCTATGGTACCGGCCCCCGTATATTGTACAGACGCCGCG
>JAFUKV010000167.1 GCA_017467745.1 Bacteroidaceae bacterium
CGCTGAATAAACTCCAATAATTCTTTTTTACGATCTTCCGCTTTTTTATTTTGTTGTTGCTGTTGCCGCAACGCCAATTGACTTGATTCATACCAGAAACTATAATTTCCGGCAAACAATTCTACTTTTCCGTAATCTATATCCACCGTATGCGTACATACAGAGTCTAAAAAATGGCGGTCGTGCGAAACTATCAGAACCGTATTCTCAAAATCGGCCAAATAATTTTCAAGCCACATAACCGTTTCCAAGTCAAGGTCGTTGGTAGGTTCATCCAACAAAAGATTATCAGGCTTTCCGAAAAGAGCTTTCGCTAACAAAACTCGAACTTTCTCCTTACCGCTCAAATCTTTCATCAACATCGTATGCAAAGACTCCCGTATGCCTAAACCGCTCAGCAGGTTGGCAGCATCACTTTCGGCGTTCCATCCTTCCAATTCAGCGAACTTTTCTTCCAATTCAGAAACCCGTATGCCATCTTCATCATTAAAATCGGGTTTAGAATACAAAGCATCTCGCTCTTGCATAATGTTCCATAAAACGGTATGCCCCATCAAAACGGTATCGAGCACAGTAAATTCGTCAAACGCAAAGTGATCTTGACTTAAAACGGACAAACGCTCGCCAGCCCCTAACGACACCGAACCATGCGTAGGGTCTAACTCTCCGCTTAAAACTCGCAACAGCGTAGATTTTCCTGCTCCGTTAGCACCTATTATACCATAGCAGTTTCCTGCTGTGAATTTCAAATTTACATCCTGAAACAGAACTCGTTTACCGAACTGCACTGACAAATTATTTACTGTAATCATATCTTTAAAATTTGAGGTGCAAAGGTAGTCATTTTACCGCATTCCGCAATATTTCTAAAATATCCGACCCCAATCTCCACCCCAAAAGCCGATTAACTTTCTTTTTGCCAAAGAAACACAACGTAAATAACATAAATATTACATTCATATTTCAAATATATTTCATTTCACAATCTATAATTTGCCACTCTTTTTATTGTATAGACTTTTCGGTTTATTTATCTTTGTAACCTGCTTACTTTACAGGGTAGTTATAGACCAATGAATGAAGATATAAAAAAAGCATGCGAAATCATGGAACAAGGATGCATTATCCTATATCCTACCGATACGGTATGGGGTATCGGATGCGACGCCACAAACGAAGCTGCCGTAAAACGTGTCTATGAACTTAAACAGCGAGTTGACAGCAAAGCCATGCTCGTATTGGTAGATAGAGATGTAAAAGTCGATTTCTACGTTTCGGATGTTCCGGAAATTGCATGGCAATTGATTGAAGTCAGTGATAAGCCGCTTACGATTATTTATCCTCATGCTCGGAATTTAGCGCAAAATTTATTAGCTAACGATGGCAGCGTAGGAATACGCGTTACCCAAGAACCGTTTTCCAAAAAATTATGCGAAAAATTCCGAAAAGCTATCGTATCCACATCGGCAAATATCAGCGGACAACCCGGAGCCGCCAATTTTCAACAAATATCGGAAGATATAAAGCAAGGTGTGGATTACATCGTGCAATATCGTCAAGACGATACCGCTACTCCTGCACCTTCAAGCATTATAAAACTGAAAGAAGACGGAACAATACAAATCTTACGCAAATAACGCAAAACTATGAAACACAAACTCCAACTCTTTTTTATAAGCCTGTTTTTATACAGTTCTGTTTTGAGTTACGCAACGGTAAAATTACCTAAGTTTTTCTCAGACAATATGGTATTACAGAGGGAAATGCCTATCCGCATATGGGGTACGGCCGATAAAGGAGAAAACATTTCAGCGACATTCAACGGAAATACAGTTTCTACCAAAACCGACAAACAAGGGAATTGGCAAATAGAGTTTCCTGCAATTGAAGCAGGAGGCCCTTACGAAATGAAGATACAAGGGAAAAACAATACTATCCATTTAAAAAACATCTTAATTGGAGATGTTTGGATATGCAGCGGGCAGTCGAATATGGAATGGATTTTAGTCAACACCATAGACGCAGACAACGAAATTAAAAATTCAACTAACTCAAATATCCGCTTACTAACCGTTCCCAAATGTATTCAAGCGACGGAGCAGGTTGATATAGAAGATACACAATGGGTAGAATGTACACCCGAAACATCACCCTCTTTTTCTGCGGTAGGATATTATTTCGGAAAATTCTTACAACAAGAACTCGGTGTACCCGTCGGTCTCATCCACTCTTCTTGGGGCGGTACAGGAATACAATCGTGGACAAGTTGGGAAGGCGCTACGCAAACCAATCAATATGCGGCATACAAAGGTATGGACATTCTCAAAGCGTCAAAAAAGGCAAATACCGATATGGAAAAAGCTTTTTCCGGACAAATAGATGTAGGCATGAACAAAAAATGGTATCTTCCTAAAACATCCTTAAACGATTGGACAAGTTATGATGTTCCCAAAGTATGGGACGGTAAATTGCAAAACATAGATGGAATCGTCTGGTTTCGATACGACATAGAATTGCCGCAATCAGTATCTAAAAAAGAAGCCGTTATACATTTAGGAAATATAGACGATAAAGACATTACTTTCGTCAACGGCATACAGGTAGGCGAAACCCAGAATTGGAGCACAGACAGAATATACACAATACCGAAAGGCGTTTTACAATCCGGAACAAATACCATAACTATTCGGGTATGGGACGAAATGGCCGGAGGCGGCATTATCGGACCGCAAGAAAAAATGTATATCGACGTAAACGGTCAAAAATTTTCTCTTGCCGGCAAATGGAAATATAAAAAATCATATACATCTGATATGGAAGGCTATAATCCTCCATCTCCCAACATGTTCGCATCCGTATTATACAACGGAATGATTCATCCTTTGGTAGGTTACGGCATAAAAGGCGCTATCTGGTATCAAGGCGAACACAATGCGGGTGAAGCGTTTGAATACCGTTCGATGTTTAAAAATATGATTCAAGACTGGCGTAAACAATGGGGATATGAATTTCCGTTCTACTGGGTTCAGTTAGCTAACTTCATGGCCGTTAAAGAGAATCCGGGAGAAAGCGCTTGGGCAGAATTGCGCGAAGCTCAAAACATGGCATTAGAACTTCCCCAAACAGGACAAGCCGTTATTACCGACATCGGAGATGCTGCGGATATTCATCCTCGAAATAAAAGAGACGTCGGATACCGTTTAGCTCAAAACGCACTTCGCACTACATATGGAAAAAATGTCTTAGGGTGGGGACCTGTTTACAAATCAATGAAAATAGACGGAAACAAAATTATCTTGACATTCGATAATACAGGAAAAGGCCTTACTACTGCCGACAAAAACCGTTACGGTTACGTAAATGGCTTTACCATAGCCGGAACCGATAAAAAATTTGAATGGGCAAAAGCCTATATAGAAGGTAATAACGTGGTGGTATTCAACGAAAAGATACAAAATCCTGTCGCTGTACGCTACGGATGGAGCGATAATCCATACGACAACAATTTGGTAAATAGCGAAGGCCTACTTGCTTCGCCTTTCCGCACAGATAATTGGAAAGGTATTACACAACCTTAATGCGCTTTACTTCTTTTTCCATGTCAAACACATAGAATTATAATATAAAATTCTTTGGAATGGAGGTAGGAAAAGATTGGTATTTTAAAATGTTGCTTTGGCGAGAACGAAATATAAAAGAAAAAAATTTCATTCTCATCCTTAGCTTTATCGTCGGAATCGGAGCGGCTATCGCTGCTTTGATTCTGAAAAACTTAATACACTTCATACAATTCATACTAACCGAGCGATTCAGTATAGAAGAGGCCAATTACCTATATTTGGTTTATCCTGTTATCGGTATATTTTTGTCCGGGCTCTACGTTCGTTATCTTGTAAAAGATAATATCAGTCATGGCGTAACGCGTATCCTATACGCTATTTCACAGCGTAAAAGTCGCTTAAAGGCGCATAATATGTACACTTCAGTAGTTGCCAGTTCCATCACGATAGGATTCGGCGGTTCAGTTGGAGCAGAAGCTCCTATCGTATACACCGGTGCGGCAATAGGCTCGAACATCGGCAGTTTTTTCCGTATGGATCCTCGCGTATTAATGCTTATGGTTGGATGCGGAGCTGCTGCCGGAATCGCAGGTATTTTTAAAGCCCCTATCGCCGGATTGCTATTTACGCTGGAAGTATTAATGATAGACCTGACAACAACGTCTGTCATGCCATTGCTAATATCATCTGTTACAGCGGCGACAGTTTCTTATATTTTTACCGGTCCGACAGCTCAATTCAGTTTCGTCTATACAGAGCCATTTGAGGCGGAACGCATTCCATACGTTATTTTATTGGGCATTTTCTGCGGATTTGTATCTCTCTACTTTACCCGTGTAATGAATATGCTCGAAACCGTATTCGGGAAATTAGGAACACCCATGAAAAAATTCGGGTTAGGAGCTGTCATATTAAGTCTCTCGATATTTTTATTACCTCCTTTATACGGCGAAGGCTATGAAGCTATCCACTACATTTTACATGATGATCCCAAAAGCCTGACCGATGGCAGTCTGTTTTACTTTGTTCGGGACAATTTTTGGATATTGACATTAAACCTTGTACTCATTATTTTATTAAAGGCTTTCGCTACGGCTTCTACTAACGGAGGCGGAGGAGTCGGGGGGACATTTGCTCCCAGTTTGTATTTAGGTTGCATGTCCGGATTTTTATTTGCTTTCCTGCTGAACCATTTCAACGTTCCGGTAGAACTTTCGCAGAAAAATTTCGCGTTAATGGGTATGGCGGGTGTCATGTCCGGAGTTATGCACGCCCCGTTAATGGGCATCTTCCTCACGGCCGAACTTACAGGGGGATTCGATCTGTTTCTTCCCCTCATGATTGTCTCTACCGTTGCATTCGGAACCATTAAAATATTTGAACCGTACAGCATCTACGCCATGCGTTTGGCGCGACGCGGCGAACTAATAACACATCATAAAGACAAAGCCGTGCTTACTCTGCTGAAAATGGACAGTGTAATAGAAAAAGATTTCCTCATTGTAAAACCCGAAATGAGCTTGGGAGATATGGTAAAGGTTATTTCAAAATCGCACCGCAATATTTTCCCTGTGGTAAATAACGAAGGAATTTTATTGGGTCTCGTACTGCTGGACGATATACGCAATATTATGTTCCGGCCGAACCTGTATAATCGGATGTTCGTTCGTAAATTCATGATTACGCCTCCTGCGAAAATAGAAGTAGGACAATCGATGGAAGCCGTTATGAAAACATTCGACGAAACCAACGCATGGAACCTCCCAGTCGTTGAAAACGGCGCATATGTAGGTTTTGTTTCCAAATCGAAAATATTCAATTCGTACAGACGTGTGTTAGTACACTTCTCCGAAGACTAAAATAAATTGCATGACAGACAAAAAATCATTACGCATCGTATATATGGGCACGCCCGACTTTGCCGTCGAAAGTCTTAGAGCATTGGTTGAAGGCGGATATAACGTAGTAGGCGTTATCACTATGCCCGATAAACCTGCCGGACGCGGGTATAAAATACAATACTCGCCCGTTAAAGAGTACGCTCTTGAAAAACAGCTTCCGTTGTTACAACCGGAAAAATTGAAAGATGAACGTTTTTTAGAATCGTTACGCCAATGGAATGCCGATTTGCAAATAGTAGTAGCTTTCCGAATGTTGCCCGAAATCGTATGGAACATGCCTCGTTTAGGTACATTCAATCTGCATGCCTCACTCCTACCCCAATACAGAGGAGCTGCGCCAATCAATTGGGCGGTTATAAACGGTGAAACGCAAACAGGGGTAACTACATTTTTCCTTTCCCACGAAATAGATACGGGGAGAATCATTAAACAAGAGACAATAGACATTGCCGATACCGACAATGTCGGAATAGTACACGATAAACTGATGACACAAGGCGCCCGATTGGTTACCGACACGGTAGACGCCATTTTGAACGGAACAGTACAGCCCCGCGAACAATCGGAATTTTTCAATTCCGATACGGAACTTAAACCGGCTCCGAAAATATTTAAAGAAACCTGCCGCATCAACTGGGCGCAACCCATAAAAACGATATACGATTTCGTTCGAGGATTATCTCCCTACCCTGCCGCTTGGTCTGAATTAGAAGACATTAACGGGAAAAGATTGCCTGTAAAAATCTTTGAAACGGAAAAAATACCGGAAACTCCGGTATCTCCATGCGGAACAATCCGTACAGATGGTAAAAAATTTATAGATGTAGCCGCAAACGACGGTTATATCCGAATACACTGCTTGCAACTTTCCGGGAAAAAACGGATGTCGGCAAAAGACTTCTTATGCGGAAACTCTTTGCAAAAAGGAGAAAAGTTTATTTTATGAACCAAATTCCCCAATATAAAAGAATACTATACATCACAATAGGCTCCTGTTCTTTTATATTGGGCTTTTTAGGACTATTTCTCCCTATTTTGCCAACAACACCTTTTTGGCTGTTGACGGCGTACCTTTACTTAAATAGCTCCTCAAAGTTATATAATCGGGCAATGAAAATACCGCTTTTCAGCAAAATCGTCCGAGACTTTCAAGAACATAAAGCTATCAGTGTCCGAACCAAAATAATATCCATATCCACCATTTGGATTACAGTCGTATTATCGGCTTACTTTGTAGACACTCTTTGGCTTACAATCCTTCTCTTTGTCATTTCAACAGGAATTTCCTTGTATATCCTTTCTTATAAAACACTTCAACAAGATAAAAATACGTAACCTTTTTGCAAGACAAAGAAAAAACGAACCAATTGTTTATTCTAATTGTTTGTATTGTTATAACAATCTAAGGAATAACACAATGAAAAAAAGCATTTCCTCTTTTCTCATTTTATTGTTGTGCGCTGTTTACTCATGCGAAAACAAATCCGGAATCATCATTAAAGAAGATCAATACACCGTTTATAATAACAAGGTAGAACAAGGTGAATTTAAAGCCGAAGCGTTATCACCCACCGAAATACATTCTACTTATACCAGCCCGATGGAAACATATTCGCCCGATATGGAATTTAAGTTCAGTATCAATAGCCGCGATAACGAGATGCCTGCCGGTAAGAATCACCGTCTACGCATAAGCCCTTACAACGGACAATACACATCGCCAATTATAGAATTCGGCAAACAAATGTACGACTCATTAGCCGCACAAGGAGATGAACCGTTAGCCCCTAACACAACATGGAAAATACGTGTCGATGCAAGCAAACTCATGAATGAATTTCGAGAAAAAGGATTTTATACCACCCCCACAGGAGATGTTATTTTCAAAGAAGATTTCAAGGGTATTTACATTGCCGGAAGCGGCGCTCCTCTGACTTGGGATTTTGAAAACCTTTACGGAAAAAGCGAAATGCAATTAACCGACGAAGATAACGACGGAATATATGAAACAACTATCACGTTAAACAAACAAAAAAACGAAATTACGCATTCGCATAATTGGAAGTTAACCGGAGACATCAGCAAATATCCACAATATGAATCGAAACAGGTTTTAATAGACGCCCTCTACAATATGGCGCTCGAAGATTTGACAACAAACATACGCCCCGACGGAACTTTACGTGCCGGAGCCGAATGGGACGGCGTATGGACACGAGATATAAGTTATTCCATATATCTATCATTAGCATATCTCGAACCGGAAGTCGCCCGTAAAAGTCTCGAAGCAAAAGTAAAAAACGATCGTATTGTTCAAGATACAGGTACGGGAGGCGCTTGGCCTGTATCAAGCGACCGTGTAGTATGGAGCATTGCCGCATGGGAACTATACAAATACACAGGAGATAAAGACTGGTTGAGTTACGCCTATCGAATTATTCAAAATACAGCGCAAGACGACTGGCAAATCGTTTACGATAAGCAAACGGGATTAATGCGGGGCGAACAATCTTATTTAGACTGGCGCGAGCAAAGCTATCCGCGTTGGATGCAACCAATTGACATTTATCAATCTCTTTGTTTGAGCACAAATGCAGTTCATTTCCAAATGTACGATATTCTCACCCAGATGGCAAATACCTTAAACGAAAACGCAGAGCCGTTCGCCCAAAAAGCCGAAAAATTAAAATCCGCAATATTAAAACATTTATGGAACAATGAAAAAGGTTACTTCGGACAATACCTATATGGCGAAAATTTTCCGATACTTTCCCCCAGTTCCGAAACTCTCGGAGAATCATTATCCATATTGTTCGGTATTGCATCGCCCGAACAAAGCGGCAAAATTATTTCCAACATGCCCGTTACGCCATTCGGAACAAGTTGCATTTTCCCGCAAATTCCCAATATAAAGCCCTATCATAATAATGCTGTATGGCCTTTCGTTCAATCGTTTTATAACTTGGCGGCAGCCAAAACCGGAAACGAGAAAGCGGTTCTATACGGGTTAGGCTCGCTATATCGTGCAGCCGCACTATTCGGCACTAACCAAGAACTGTTTGTCGCTTCTTCCGGCGATTATAAAGGAACTGCTGTAAATTCCGGCAAGATGTTATGGAGTTTATCCGGAAATATCGCCATGATATATCGGCTCTACTTCGGTATGGAATTTGAAACGGGCGGTATATCCTTCCACCCGTTTATTCCCAGAAGTATTTCAGGAGAAAAAACAATCCGGAATTTCAAATATCGCGAAGCAACGTTAAATCTCTCGATTAACGGAACAGGCAACGTAATCAAAAAAATAAAACTGGATGGAAAAGAACTGGATAAACCGTTTATACCGGCAACTCTAATCGGACAACATTCCGTCAGCATAGAATTAGACAATACAGTTCCTCCGCAAAGCAATATAAACAGACAACCCGTTCTATATATGCCGGAAACCGTATCGGTAAGCTACTCTGCCTCAGGACACAAACTCATTGTAAACAATTATGATTCAAGCTACCGGTACAGCCTCTACTTAAACGGTATTAAAACCGCCGATTTTGAAAGAAAAGAATACAACCTGCCGTCATTTAAAGAATTAACGCAAATAGCGGTTACGGCTACCGATAAAGACGGAAACGAAAGTTTCAGCAATAAACCGCTCATATTTCTCAAACCGACCGATGAATGGTTTATAGAAGCCGAAAACATCGTACACGCATCTGCCCTACCCTACAAAGGCTATACCGGAAAAGGGTTTATTGAAATCAATAAATCTGAACACGTAAACATCGGGTTCAGTGTAGCCGTACCGGAAGAAGGACAATATTTAATCGATGTGCGTTATGCAAACGGAAACGGTCCTATCAATACGCAAAACAAATGCACTATCCGTACTTTACTTGTCGACAGCCAGACTGTCGGCGCGCTGGTTATGCCTCAAAGGGGAGAAAACGAATGGTCGAATTGGGGATACAGCAATGCCATAAACATCTATCTCAAAAAAGGCGAAAATCGTATCAGCATACGTTTTATTGAACCGCAAGACAATAATATGAACGGAGAAATCAATAGCGCATTAATAGATTTTATCCGCCTCAGAAAAATCAGATAATCCAGAATTTTCGTATTTTTGTTGTTAATATATCCCTAATAATAAATTAAAAATGAGAAAAATATTGTTCTTGATCTTACTCCCGTTTTTAACGTTATCTCTACATGCTGCTATTAAAATAGACCGCATAGATCCCGCATTTTGGTGGACAGGCATGAAGAACGGAGAATTGCAAATTATGGTATACGGCCATGATATTGCCAATACAACCGTATCGATAGACTATCCGGGTATAACTCTTACAGATGCCGTAAAATTAGAAAGTCCGAATTATTTATTTCTCTATCTCGACATCAAGCCCGAAGCCCAACCGGGAACTTTCGATATTCTTTTCACTCGCGGAAATGAAAAATTGAAATACAAATATGTATTGAAAGCCCGCGAAAAGAGAAACATCGGGAAAAAAGGATTCAGCGCGGAAGATGTTCTTTACCTGATTATGCCCGATCGCTTTGCCGATGGAGACCCTAAAACGAATGTCATATCATCTATGCAATTCCCTGCAAAAGTAGACCGCAACAACCCCAATGCTCGGCATGGAGGAGATTTACAAGGAATAGAACAACACCTCGATTATATCCAGGATCTGGGCGTTACCGCCATTTGGCTGAACCCTGTTCTGGAAAACGATATGCCCGGAGGCTCATATCACGGATACGCTACTACCGATTACTACAAAGTAGACCCTCGTTTCGGTACTAACGAATATTATAAAGAACTTATCAGCAAATGCCACGATAGAGGGATGAAAGTAGTAATGGACATGATTTTCAATCATTGCGGTAGCGAACACATCTGGTTTAAAGATCGTCCCTCGCTCGATTGGTTTAACTTTCCCGACGGATATGTACAAACATCGTACCGTCTGACTCCTCATTTCGACCCATACGCATCACAATACGACAAAGATCTGACAGTAAAAGGTTGGTTTGTCAAATCTATGCCCGATTTGAACCAACATAATCCGCATCTAATGAAATACTTATCGCAAAACAGTATTTGGTGGATAGAATATTCCGGAATAGACGGTATACGCATGGATACGCATCCTTACGTGTATTTCGACGCCATGTCAAAATGGTGCGCCGATGTAGAAAACGAATATCCGGAATTCAATATCGTTGGAGAGTGTTGGTATCCGACAGAAGCAGGCAGTGCTTGGTGGCAGGCCGACAGCAGGCTTCACAAGCAAAACTCTAACCTCAAAAGCGTAATGGACTTTCCTCTGCAAGGCATTGTCAGAGACGCTTTTACCGAACAAACCGGAAATGGAGGTCTCAACAAAATATACGATAAAATAGCAATGGACTTTATGTACGAAGACCCGATGTCGGTATTAACGTTCTTAGACAATCACGATACAGACCGGTTTCTTTTGAAAGAACCTGAAAATCTTGGATTCTTCAAACAAGCCGTTGCTTTTTTGCTTACCTCACGCGGCATTCCGCAGATATATTATGGTACAGAAATTTTAATGCACGGTTCAAAAGCCAAAAGCGACGGACTGGTTCGTCTGGATTTTCCCGGAGGCTTTCCCGGAGATACAATTAACGATTTCCTTGCAAAAGACCGTACTCCGTTACAAAACGAAGCATTCAACTTTATGAAAAAAATATTACATTGGCGACAAGGAAACGAAGCGATAACCAAAGGCGATATGATTCATTTTATGCCGACCAACGGCATTTATCTATATAGAAGAGCTTACAACGATAAAAATGTACTGGTTATCATGAACGGTAATGACAAAGAGAAAAAAATCACCATGAACAGATATAACGAAATTTTAAACGGAGTGCACAGCGCCCGCGATGTACTGACCGGAAAAGAAATAACATTCGAACCGGAAATGACTTTCGCCCCACGCGCACTTATGATATTGGAATACTAATTGAAACAGGTAAATCGGTATTGATTTACCTGTTTTCATTTTCTTACACATATCCTGTATTCTTTATAAGTTACATGACAGAAATTCGTATCTTTGGCTAAACATTCAAACAACACACATGATACGGCCAAAGTCTATACTATTTCTTTTATTCCACTTGACAACATTTATTTCTAATGCACAAGAGATTGCCAAGCAATGGATAAGAAAAAGTTATATCAAACAAGAAACCGACATCTCTATGCACAACGGTAGCCGTCAGCTTACCGCTATCTATATATCTCGCACATTCTCAGCAGACAACTCTATTCTAATTACCCATACTCCCGATTCCTTTTCTCCTCATAGAGAAAACATTTATACCTACGATTTAGAATTATAAGACATCACATACTTAAATAAACAATTACATTGCACACAAACCTTTGATTTTCATTTCTAATATAGACAAACAACACATCATTCATGAAATATTTACTCTCTCTTATCGGTATCGTTTTTTGCTCATGGTGTAACGCCCAAAAAGATTCGATTGTCCCTTTTGAAAAAGCCTATAAACGGATTTATCATATTACAAAATCCACTCAACCTAAACCTGTTTTGGACGGTAAATTAGATGACGATTTTTGGAAAAAGCAAGGAGAATGGTCTGACCGTTTTGTACAAATCATTCCATACGAACGAGTTGTTCCGAACTCGCCCACTTGGGTAAAACTGATATACGATGACAAATATATCTATGTAGGTGTATATTGCAAAGACATAAAACCCGAAAAGATGAATCGCTTTATCAGTAACCGCGACGATAATAGTCAAGGCGATTTAATAAGCGTCGCATTTGATACTTATCACGACTATCGGGTAGCTCCGGAGTTCAACATCAATTTAGGCGGAAACAAAACTGATCTGACTGTTACCGACAAATTAAATATCAATAGAAGCTGGAATGCCGTATGGGAGGGACGTACACACGTTAATTTGCAAGATTCATGCTGGACGGCCGAACTGAGAATACCTTTCAGTCAACTTAGATACAACCAAAAATCGGACGGAATATGGGGGCTTCACGTCCGCAGAATTATCCGGCGCAACAACGAAGTGCAGAATTGGAGCATGATTCCGTTAAAAAACAACGGGCATGTATTTTCTTTTGGCGAAATGCACGGCATGACAGACCTACCCAAACCCAAAGGCATCGAATTTCTACCTTATGTTATGGGAAAATATCGAAGAGAACCTCGTATTGCCGGTAGTCCTTTTCAAAAAGGAAACGATTTCGACGGCAATATAGGGCTTGACGCAAAATTCGCCCTATCCGATTTTACTCTCGATGTCACCGTCAACCCCGATTACGGACAAGTAGAGCTCGACCCGTCGGTAATGAACCTAACCGCTTACGAAACTTTTTACGATGAAAAACGTCCTTTCTTTTTAGAAGGAAAACATATCTTCGATTTCGCCAACAGTAATGACATGATGTTCTACTCTCGGCGGATAGGAGCAGCCCCCTCTTACACTCCTCCCAGAATAGACAACATAGATAACTTTGCCGAAACAACGGAAAATGTTCCGATAATCGGTGCGCTAAAATTAACCGGAACCAACCGTAAAGGCGTTACCGTAGGAGCCTTGCAAAGCGTAACGGCACAATCGTCAACGCAAGTAAGCAGAAACGGAATCAGAGGTAAAGATGTGGTAGAACCGTTAACTAATTACAGCCTTGTACGTATCCAAAAAAATTGGGATGGAAATACGTTATTAGGAGGAATGATTACATCGGTAAACCGTTCCCTTAACAGGCCGTACCTGAAAGATTTTATGGTTCATAACGCTTTCTCAGGAGGAATCGACTTTATACAATATTTCAAAAAACGGCTTTACTATATAGACGCCAAAGGAATGTTCAGCTCCTTACACGGTTCGGAAAAAGCGATAACCCTTTTGCAACAAAACGCCGTACATTACTATCAACGGCAATCATCATCCGGCTATTTAGGAGTAAACCCCAACAGACGCTCATTAAGCGGAACAGGCGGCTATGTAAAATTAGGTCGAAAAGGAAACGCCCGATGGAATTTTGCCGAAACATTCAGTTGGTCTTCACCCGGATTCGATTTAAATGATATGGGCTATATAAAAGAAACCGACAATATGTCAAACGAAAGCGAAATAGCTTATCGCCAAACAGATATTTGGAAAATATTCCGCTATAACGCTATCACTCTAACACAAAAAAATCAATGGAACTATGGCGGTCGCAGCATCAACAACGATATTGCTCTACGTTGGTTAAGTATGACAATGAACAGATTTGAACTTGATTTTAAAGAGACATTCGGGTGGAACCGTTTAAACAGTCGACTATTACGAGGAGGCCCAGATATGCGTTTCGACCCCTATCTGCTTACTTACGCCAAATTTAATACAGATAAGGCGCAACCGGTTATGCTCATGGTAGAATACAACGGCGATCACACGTTAAACCGTGAAAACAAATTCAACACTATATCGCCGAGTATGACATTCCGGCTCGGCAATCATGTATTCCTTTCAGGTCAATTCGACTATGCGTGGAACACTGATGATTTACAATATGTAACAACAGCTCAACCGGAATCATCGGAATCTCCCGCTTACGTCATGGGATTTATGGAACAAAAAACATACGCCATGACATTAAAGTTGCATGTTAACGTAACTCCTGACATCGCGATACAATTTTACGGGTCGCCGTTCACCTCAACCGCTAAATTCTCCGATTTCAAAGAAGCAGCCCAAACTACATCATTCGATTACGACAAGCGGTTTCACACCTTTACACAAGATGAAATCAGCAAAGCAGACGACATTTACCACGTAACAAGAAAAAACCGTCAATATTCTTTTAAAAATCCGAATTTCAATTTTAACGAATTCCGGTCGAACTTGGTTGCCAGATGGGAATATTTACCCGGCTCTACGCTCTATTTCGTTTGGGAACACCGTATGTCAAACCGAGATGCCGGCTTATATTACAGATGGGGAGACAATTTAGACAGAATGTTCAATCTACCTTCTACAAACACGTTCATGATAAAATTAAACTATTGGTTCTGCCTATAAATAATGAAGTATAATTAATACGAAACCTCAAAAGATGCGCTTTCCACCTCTCCGGAGATAGGGGGGTGCATTTTCGTTACTTTCAAAACAAGAGAGGTTATTTGAGGATAATTCTGTTGCAGTTGTTTCACTATGCGTCCGGCAACATGTTCTATCAACAAGGAGGGAATGTCCATTTCTGTTTTCACCAATTCGTATAAATCGGCATAATTAATAGTATGAGACAACGAATCGCTGTCCATTGCTGCCTGTACAGGAGCTGAAATTTTCAAAGTAACTTCATAATTATTACCTACTTTCTGCTCTTGCTCAGACACGCCATGATAAGCATAAAACTTCATCTTATCCAAACAGATAAATGTATTCATCGTCTCATACTCCTTATTATAATAATTAGCAAGCCTTAAAACTCATGTCCAGCCCTTTTACCGAATGAGTCAAAGCCCCAACCGAAACAAAATCTACTCCGCATTCGGCATATGTACGGAGAGTATCAAACGTAATACCTCCGGAAGACTCGGTCTCATAACGGCCGCCGACACGCTTCACGGCTTCACGTGTCATTTCGGGCGTAAAGTTATCAAGCATAATACGATCTACGCCGCCAATACTCAATACCTCATCCAACTCGTCCAGATTACGTACTTCTATCTCTATCTTCAAATCTTTCCCCTTCTCTTTCAAATATTGCTGGGCTTTGGTAATGGCGTTACGCAAACCGCCGGCAAAATCAACATGATTGTCTTTCAACAAAATCATATCGAACAAACCTATGCGATGGTTTACACCCCCACCTATTTTTACAGCTTCCTTTTCAATCATGCGAAGTCCGGGAGTTGTTTTACGTGTATCGAGCACACGAGTATTCAAACCTTCTAATTGTTTCACATATTTCCGGGTAACGGTAGCTATACCGCTCATGCGTTGCATAACATTAAGCATTAAACGTTCCGTCTGCAACAACGAGCGTACTCGTCCTTCGGTAATAAAGGCAACATCGCCGGGTTTTACTTCCGTACCGTCTTGAATAAAAACTTCCGTTTTCAATTCCGGGTCAAAAGCCTTAAATATCCGTTGAGCCATCTCTACGCCGGCCAACACGCCAGCTTCTTTTATCAGCAATTTCGATTTTCCCATCTCTGTTTCGGGAATACAACACAACGTAGTATGGTCACCATCGCCAATATCTTCGGCAAACGCCAACCGAATCAACTCGTCTATTAAATTATCCATTTTGATTTTGTATGTTTTTAATGCTTTTACTCTATGAATTTATCAATTCTAATCTGACTAATACGTAATGTTCCGCTTGCCAAAGTAAACAAACAGTGCATACGATATTTTTGAGATGAAGTCGTTAATTTGGCAATAAAAAAACCCGTATCGTCGCGAAAACTTTTGTGCAAAACAGAAAAACCCGTAGGCCTATTTTGTGCAAAAAAGTTTTTAAGGAAATCTATCGCCTCTTTTTGAGCCAAAGGTTCACGCATATCTCCTTCCTCAATAAACTGCACCTTATCACATAAATAAGGTTTAAGCTGTTCGGCTTCTCCTTTTTTAAAAGCGTTGACCATTTCTTCGGGAAGCTCTTCTTGTGCGGCAACGGTAAATGCCGACAGCATGCAAGAAAGTAATAAAATAAACAATCTACCTTTCATTTTACAGCCGTTTTTAATTAGTTTTCAGTTCAAAGTCAAATCCGGAATTAATATTTTCTTTTACCACCGAATTTTTCTACCTTTGCACAGTTTTTATTAAAACATATTTTGCACTGCAATAGATATGTACTTGTTTGCAAAAATACTTAAAAAAAGCAATAAAGAAAGATTTTTACCCTGATTTAGCGGAAACACGATACTTTTTCATGAAAATTACTTGTTTAGTCATAGGAAAAACAACAGAAAAATACTTTATCGATGCTATTGATGAATATACATCGCGGCTGAAACATTACATTCCTTTTGAAATAACTGTAATCCCCGAACTGAAAAATGTAAAAAACGTAAGTGTAACCGACCAAAAAGAAAAAGAGGCCGACTTAATTCTGAAAAATATACAACCGGGAGATTACATTGTTCTCTTGGATGAACATGGAAAAGAATTTACATCTATCGAATTTTCCACCTATATAGAAAGGAAAATGCACACCGTTAGTAAACGATTGATTTTCATCATTGGCGGACCTTACGGGTTCTCTCCCCGCATTCATCATTTAGCCAACGAGAAAATATCGCTTTCAAAAATGACATTTTCTCATCAAATGATCCGACTTATCTTCATAGAACAACTTTATAGGGCTATGACCATTTTAAATAACGAACCATATCACCATGAATAGTCCGATTAGAGCATACTCAAAATTTTTAATACGCAATATCTTGTGTATCTTAATCGGGTTATGCTCTCTCGAAACAGTTACCGGACAAAAATCGGAATACGGATTCGTAACCAATGTTACTTTGCGCAAAACATTTAATCCTTACATAGAATTAATGGCGCAACAAAACGTATGGTGGAAAAATTCTACCAACGGATACGAACGTTATATGCCTGTTTTCGGTTTCGATTTCACACTCATCAAAAACCACTTAAAACTAAACACCCACTATTATTATCTGAATCAGCGAAATACGAAAGGTAAGGTTTTTAACCGGCACAGATACCATGTAGGATTAACCGGATACCAGAAACTCGGACAAGTTTCCGCCTCGCTTTTTTCCCGGCTTGAATCTACCTACACGATAGGCTCTTCCGATAATCCGCTTAATAAATGGAGAAACCGTTTTCAATTCACATATAATATACCCCAAAGCCGATGGAAACCATACATCTGGGTAGATATATTCAATTTCTTGAATAAAAAAGGAACCCGTTGTATGGAGTTAGATCAAATATGGTATTTTACGGGAGTGGAATATAAAATAAATGCACATAATGCCATAGATTTACGCTATCGGTTCCACCAAGTTATAAGCAGCAATCCGCATACCTTGACCTCTTTATTCGGTATTTATTACAAAATAAAATTATAACAGTCAATCTTTATCGTCAACAAACATCAATGAAGACATAATAGAATCGGAAACGAATATGCCCGAACGAGATAAACGTATGTTTCCGTTTTCTAAAATCAATTTTCCCGAAGCAATAAACGGCTTAGCTTGCTCCACACAATATTCTGTTCTCTCTTTTCCGAAACAATGCTCTAACCGCAACAGACTTAAACCTTCGGATGTTCTCAATGCAGTAATAACAGCATCGTTATAACGAGTATCTTCGTCTATTATCTCCTTCTCCGGGTTAAATTCTCCTATACGAGCCTGTCTAATATACTCCCGTATGTCAGAAACATTCCACTGTCGAGATTGCCTATTATAAGAGTGCGCCGATGCGCCGATACCGATATACGGTTTATCGTGCCAATATGAACTATTGTGTTGCGAACGGAAACCGGCTAATGCAAAATTAGATATTTCGTAATGCTCATATCCCGCCTCTCGTAAACGGTCTATCAAAAGAGAAAACATGGCAACGCTATCTTCCTCATTAACCTCACGAATCTGCCCCGTGCGCAAACGCTTGTATAAGGTAGTACCTTCTTCATAAGTCAAATGATAACAAGACAGATGACGAGGTTTCAAATGCAAAGCAACACTCAAATTTTCATTCCACTGTTCAAGAGTCTGTCCGGGCAATCCGTACATTAAGTCAATACTGATATTATCCAATCCTGCCGCCCTGCAATTCCGTACCGCCTCTATCGCTTGGGCTACCGTATGCCGACGATTCAAGAACGACAAATCCGCATCAAAAAAACTTTGCACGCCTATACTGATACGATTAAACGGGAATCTTTTAAGCATCCGAATATAATCGAGAGAAAGATCGTCCGGATTCGCTTCAATTGTAATCTCTTTCCAATCGGACGGAGAACACACCTCCGAAATAACTCTGAAAACACGGACAAAATCGCTTTCATCCAATTGCGATGGAGTACCGCCACCAAAATACAACGTAGTAACCGGTTCTTTCAAGAACTCATCACGACGTGCCCTCATCTCACAAGCCAAAGCCTCTACATATTGATTTTTTAACGACATATCTGTGTTCGAATAAAAATCACAATACACACAACGACGTTTACAAAAAGGAATATGTATATAAAGTCCGGCCATAATTACACGCAAAGATAGAAAAAGTTTATTTTGAATTTTCCTGAACAAAAAATATTATTGCAAGACATCTTTTAGTGTTCGCCAACTATGTTATTTAACATATACCTAAGATTTGCTTTTTTCAAATAAAACACATAATTTGCGCCCATAACATTATCGCAATGATAATGCTGTAAATAATCCTGATTGTTTAACTTTAAAAAAATCTGTCTAATAGTATGAAGAAAACTTGTTTTGGTATAATTTTTGCAACTGCTATAACCTTATTCGGCTGCGGAACCGGTGAAGAAAAAAACGATGCCGGTTACCTCACCCTGAGCGTTCAACCGAACGAGGCGATTAAATTATCGGACTTCGCCGAGAAAATAGAGTTTATTAAACTGGCTAACGATTCGCTGCTTAAAGGCATAGAGCAACTGGTGATAGATAAAAACGGTAACATGCTTATCAGAGACGACAAGCGTTGCTCCTCTTTGCAATTATACGCCCCTAATGGGAAACTGATTTGCCAAGTCGTCAAAAAAGGAAGAGGACCCGGTGAATATCTTCGCATACATGATATAGATATAGATAATAACAAAATATTTGCAGAAGGTAATGATATAATGTTAATGTCTTATGATATGAAAGGTAATTATATACCCAACATGCCTGAAATAGATATGACGGGGTACACAAATTTCATTATAAAAGGCGATACCGCTATAAAATGCTATGGTGGCAGCTATATCAGTTTCGATATTAACGGACAATCTTACCGGAAGTCTATAAGAAAAATAAAAATTAAGTCTGTGCTCAACGATTTTGCTCCTATGCACGCAAAATCGCATCTCGCAAAAAACATGGACGACGGTACGGTGTATTGGGAAAGGTACTATAACGATACCATTTTCGAAGCGGTAGGCGGAGACATCAAACCGTTCTTGTATGTGGATTTCGGCGATTGGAAACTGCCCGAAGATATTCCGATAGACGATTTGACGTTTTATAACGAGGAGGCAAGAAAGTACTGTGCGGACATATCCAATTTTAAAATTTCAAACAACATAATCTCTTTTTTGTTCGCGCATAAGGGAAAGGGATATACCTGCATTTACAACCGTGATACGAAAAAACAGTATGTGTACAGCTCGCTGATCAACGATATTAACTATGTGCCCATTTTATTTCCGTTGGTGCAGGCGGTGCATGGGAAAAAGATATATTTCTATATTGCGCCAGATATGGTAGCGCAGTTTATAGAAGCGGCAAAAGAGAGTACGGAGAAAGAGCATCAGGAAATGCTCAAAATAATTATCGAATCGTTAGGTGGAGAGGTGGACGAAATGGACAACCCATATATCGCGGTAGTTACTTGTAAATAAATATGTTATATATAAATTGAATACAGACGTCCGTTATCTATTATTGTCTAACTATTAAAACCGAACAAGATGAACGTAAAAAATTTAATTACATCTGTCGGCGTATCGGCTCTATTATTGGGTATAGGCATGAATACGCACCGGGCTTGGAACGACCATGGCATTAAAGAAGCGTCGTTAAGCCAGTTTGTAGCGGGGCAAGGCACCTCCTCTTCTACCTCCATTCAATGTACAAAACGTGGTGGTACAGAAGAGAAAAAACTTGTTCTCATGAGGGAAGTGTGCTTAAAAGAGGTTAGCGGCAACGTTTCGCTAAGCGTAGCGGCATCTTTTTTAAATCTGGTAAGATCCGGTATTATTTCCGAAGCCAGCGCCGAAGCTGAGGTAGGCGGTAGTATTGTATTTGGAAATCAATGCAGTTGTAAAGATCCGGGGAGTAACTATGAAGGTGTTCGCGGTTGCGACTACACTTGGGAGACATTTTGCCAGTAACAGTTTAACTGCATATAGAGCGGCACGCCGCTCTATATGCTCAACTAATTAAAACAAGGGGGTTCTTATTAAATTTGAATAAAACGGAATCTCAAAAAAGAAGGTAATATCCGATTATAATCAACATATATAAAACATCGGCCTTATTCCATACTTTGATGTTGAAACTTTATGCAAATATATAACTATTAAATATTATACAATGAAAGAATACCAATCTAATGAAATCAAAAACATTGCCTTATTAGGTAGTAAAAGTTCAGGAAAAACCACGCTCGCAGAGGCTATGCTTTTCGAGTGTGGAGTGATAAAACGCAGAGGTTCTATCGAAAACGGCAATACCGTATGCGACTATTTTCCGGTAGAAAAAGAGTACGGTTATTCTGTCTTCTCCACCG
>JAFUKV010000168.1 GCA_017467745.1 Bacteroidaceae bacterium
AAATTTGAAACAACGAAAAATTGCTTCCGTAGAGAAAAAACAAATTCTTACAGTCGAAAAAGATTCAACAGAGTTTATTCCCACAGATACGATTCCTTCAAAAAAAAATCAACCTATTGCAGTTGAAAAAATCTCGGAAGGTATAACTTTGGCTAAACTTTCGTTGAAACATTATGGAAATAAAGCCTTTTGGGTATATATCTATATGGAAAATAAAGACAAAATAACCAATCCTGATAAAATACCGGTAGGAATGGAAGTGTCTATTCCGAATAAAGAAAATTATAATATTGATGCAGAAAATCAACAATGGATTAATGAAGCAAAAATATTAGCAGATAAAATTTTAGGAAAAATAGAAAAGTAACAAAAAATAAAAAGCCTTCGATATATTTGGGGCTTAGCCATTTTTAATATGAAACTTAGATTTTTTAACAAGATAATTGTTAAAACGGAAATCAAACGTATCTATTTTTGTGTTTATATAAATGGTAGATTATAATTAAACAAACAAATTTACAGATATGAGTCAAACAGTAGACATTCGGGAGCTGAATGAGTTAATAGAAAGCAAAAGCTCTTTTGTTAATATGATTACTATGGGCATGGATCAAGTAATTGTAGGTCAAAAACATTTAGTTGATTCGTTATTAATAGGGTTGCTTTCAGACGGACATATATTGCTCGAAGGGGTTCCGGGTTTGGCAAAAACGCTTGCTATAAAAACATTGGCATCTTTAATAGACGCCAAATACAGTCGTATTCAGTTTACTCCGGATTTGTTACCCGCCGATGTATTGGGTACAATGGTTTATAGCCAGAAAAAAGAAGAATTTCAAGTAAAAAAAGGACCTATCTTCGCTAACTTCGTATTGGCGGATGAAATAAATCGGGCTCCGGCAAAAGTACAAAGTGCGTTACTCGAAGCTATGCAGGAACGTCAGGTTACAATCGGAGAAGAAACTTATAAATTAGATGAGCCGTTTTTAGTTATGGCTACCCAGAACCCGATAGAACAGGAAGGTACATATCCGTTGCCGGAAGCTCAGGTAGACCGTTTCATGATGAAAGTCGTAATTGGTTATCCTAAAAGAGAAGAAGAAAAATTAATTATACGTCAAAATATTACCGGAAAACGACCGGCTATTACTCCGGTGTTGAAAGCCGAAGAAATAATTGAAGCCCGCAATATCGTTCGTAAAGTATATTTAGATGAAAAAATAGAACGTTATATCGTTGATATTGTATTTGCTACACGGTATCCGCAAGAATATGGTTTAGATTCTTTGAAGGAGATGATTTCTTTTGGTGCATCGCCTCGTGCATCTATCAATCTTGCATTGGCAGCCCGTTCATACGCATTCTTAAAACATAGAGGATATGTTATTCCGGAAGATGTACGTGCAGTATGTTATGACGTTATGCGCCACCGTATTGGATTGAGCTATGAAGCAGAAGCTAATAATTTATCTTCCGAAGATGTAATTAGCGAGATTCTGAACAAAGTAGAAGTACCCTAATCGGGATAAAAAACAAAAATAATGGAAACAAGTGAACTCCTGAAAAAGGTTCGCCATATTGAGATAAAAAGTCGGGGATTGTCCAGAAATATTTTTGCAGGCCAATACCATTCGGCGTTCAAAGGTCGAGGAATGGCATTTGCCGAAGTCCGGGAATATCAGTATGGAGATGATATCCGCGATATTGACTGGAACGTTACCGCCCGTCATAATAAACCTTACATAAAGGTTTTTGAAGAAGAAAGGGAGATGACGGTAATGTTATTGGTCGATGTGTCGGGGAGCCGAGATTTCGGTACACAATGCGAATTAAAAAAAGAGATGATTACGGAAATATCCGCGACATTAGCTTTCTCGGCTATCCAAAATAATGATAAAATAGGAGTTATTTTCTTTTCCGATAAAATAGAAAAGTTTATACCTCCTCAAAAAGGGCGAAAACACATTCTTTACATTATTCGGGAATTAATCGGTTTTGAGGCGAGCAGTAATAAAACCGACATAAATATGGTATTACGGTATATGACAAATGCTATAAAGAAACGAGCTACCTCATTTCTAATATCGGACTTTATAAATGGCGAAAATTTTAAAGATGCTCTTTCGATAGCCAATAAAAAGCACGATATGGTTGCCATACAAGTTTATGATAAACGGGAAACCGAATTACCTAATATCGGACTTATTAAAATGAAAGACGCAGAGACTGGTCAAGAATGTTGGGTAGACTCTGCATCGTCAAAAGTACGCTCGGCCTATAAAAGTTGGTGGATTCAGAATCAGCAAAAAGCAGACGACGCTTTTGCCA
>JAFUKV010000169.1 GCA_017467745.1 Bacteroidaceae bacterium
CCCTCATATTTTTCTCGCATTATGTTTCTCGCGTGGCGAGCAAGGCTTTTATCTGTCACTTCAACGGTATTTCTTCTGGCCTTAGCTATATTAATGCATTTTTCTCTTACCATTTCATAGAATCTGAGCTGGGAAAACGCAAAAATTATAATTATCAGTGGCTCTGCCGCAGGCATAACATATTTATCTATCCCTATAACAAACGAAATAAAATATATAAAATACTTAATCCGATTCAAATAATATGGCTAAGAAAGAAGAAACAATCAGCATGGTTGATACGTTCGCCGAGTTTAAAGAACTGAAAAATATCGACAGAACAACCATGATTAGCGTTCTGGAAGAGTCGTTTCGCAATGTATTGGCGAAAATGTTCGGCACCGACGAAAACTTTGACGTTATTATCAATCCCGACAAAGGAGACTTCGAAATATGGCGAAACCGTACCGTAGTAGAAGATGGCGCCGTAACGGATGCCAATCTGCAAATATCGTTGTCGGATGCTAAACAAATAGAAGCAGATATAGAAGTAGGCGAAGAATTAACGGACGAAGTATTTTTTGAAAAATTCGGACGACGTGCCATTCTAAATTTGCGGCAAACTCTCGCATCTAAAATTTTGGAACTGCAAAAAGACAGTTTATATAATAAATACAAAGACCGTATCGGACAAATTATCAGTGCGGAAGTATATCAAATTTGGAAAAAAGAGATGCTTCTTCTCGACGACGAAGGAAACGAACTTCTCTTACCTAAAACAGAACAGATTCCGTCCGATTTTTATCGTAAAGGAGAAACAGTGCGGGCTATCGTAGCAAGAGTAGACAACAAAAACAACAATCCTAAAATCATACTGTCCCGTATTTCTCCGATATTTTTACAACGATTATTCGAATTGGAAGTACCCGAAATACATGACGGATTGATTTTAATACGTAAAATAGCCCGAATACCGGGTGAACGGGCAAAAATAGCCGTCGAATCATACGATGACCGCATCGACCCCGTAGGCGCATGTGTCGGCGTAAAAGGATCTCGCATACACGGCATCGTTCGAGAACTAAGAAATGAAAACATAGACGTGGTAAACTATACTGCCAATGCCTCTCTATTTATTCAACGCGCATTAAGTCCGGCGAAAATATCATCTATCCGTTTAAACGAAGAAGAGAAAAAAGCAGAAGTATTTTTAAAACCCGAAGAAGTTTCTTTGGCTATCGGTAAAGGCGGATTGAATATCAAATTAGCCTGTATGCTGACAGAATATACCATAGATGTGTACCGAGATATCGATGAAGCGGAAGAAGAAGACATCTATTTGGATGAATTCAAAGACGAAATAGAAGAATGGATTATCGAATCACTGAAAAGCATCGGTTGTGCTACGGCAAAAAGCGTTTTGTCTATGCCGCGTGAGACGCTTATCGAGAAAGCGGATCTCGAAGAAAGCACTGTTGACGAAATTATCGGCATTCTAAAAGCCGAATTCGAAGAATAACCGGCGATCGGACGGATATCCGCCCGATAACATCCGGCTTGGGAAACATAAATATCTGTTTTCTTATTCTTTCATAATTTTTAATGATAAATCAAGTATGACGATCAGGTTAAATAAAGTAGCAAGAGATTTAAACGTAGGAATTCAGACGGCTGTCGATTTCTTACAAAAGAAAGGATTTTCTATTGAGGCAAGCCCCATGACGAAAATTAGTGAAGAACAACACGCTTTGCTTATCAAAGAATTCAGCAAAGATCAGAATCTGAAAAAAGAGTCTGAGCGAATCAGCTTCGAACGCCACAACAATAAAGAAAAAAGCAAAGAAAGCGTTTCAATTGAAGGCTACGAACCTGTTAAAAAGGAAAATAAACTTGACGAAATCGTTGAAATAAAAACCGTTATTTCGGACGAAATAAAACCTCGTATTAAACAAGTCGGTAAAATAGATTTGAACGCTTTATCCAACAAACACGCTAAACCGAATAAGCCGAATAACGATACGCAAACAAAAACAACATCTGAAACAACAACGCCCGTTATAGACGAACCCGTTGCGCCAAAACAAAAAACTATGCCTGAGGAAACGGCAGAAATTGAAAAAACTCAATCTCCGGCCGAATCGGAAAGCAACAACACAACACAAACCACAGACACGGATATGACGAAAACATCCGTATCTCTCGAAACAGCATCTCAACAAGAGAGCGAAAATCTCGAAATGACAACAAACGAACTGGTAAAAGAAGAAAAAGAAGAAGAGGTATTTACCTTAAACCGGCCTAAACTAACCAATACAATTAATGTTGTAGGGAAAATAGATCTTACAGCTCTAAACCAACAAACCCGGCCTAAGAAAAAATCGAAAGAAGAGCGTCGAAAAGAACGTGAAGCCAAAGATGCAAAACGAAACGAGCAAAAGAAAAATATCGCTCAATCAAAAAGCAACATCACCGGTAACTCAGAAAACGAACCGGAGACGGAACGTAGAAAAAGGAAACGCATCAATAAAGAAAAAGTTGATATAGAACGCGCTGTTTCAGCCGCAAATCAAAATCGTTCTAATAATCGACCTTCTCGCGACAATGCGCCGAATAAAAACAAACCCAAATTAAAAAAACCGGTTAAGGCTGAAATAAACGAAGAAGACGTTCAAAAACAAATAAAAGAAACATTAGCTCGGCTCACAACCAAAACGCCAAAAAAAGGAATGAAACACCGTAAAGATAAACGGGAAGCATTCCAAAACCGAATGCAAGAGATAGAAGAGCAAGAAATGGCGGAAAGCAAAATTTTGAAATTGACGGAATTCGTTACCGCCAATGACCTTGCAAACTTGATGAACATTCCCGTAAATCAGGTTATCGCTACGTGTATGAGCATCGGAATTATGGTATCTATCAACCAACGGTTAGATGCCGAAACAATCAACATCGTAGCCGAAGAGTTCGGTTACACAACCGAATATGTAAGCGCAGAAGTTGTAGAAGCCATTTCATCGGAAGAAGAACAAGACGCCGAAGAAGATTTGCAACCCAGAGCACCGATTGTTACGGTTATGGGGCACGTCGATCACGGTAAAACATCACTGCTCGACTACATCCGCAATGCAAACGTAATTGCAGGAGAAGCCGGCGGTATCACCCAACACATCGGCGCATACAACGTAAAATTAGAAGATGGTCGCCGCATCACGTTCCTTGATACTCCCGGACACGAAGCATTTACCGCCATGCGTGCACGTGGAGCAAAAGTAACCGACATCGCTATCATTATTGTAGCGGCGGATGATAATGTGATGCCGCAAACCGTTGAAGCGATAAACCACGCTTCCGCAGCCGGCGTACCTATGGTTTTCGCTATCAATAAAATCGATAAGCCCAATGCCAATCCCGACAAAATAAAAGAAGAATTGGCCAACATGAATTATTTGGTTGAAGATTGGGGCGGAAAATATCAATCGCAAGAAATCTCTGCTAAAAAAGGTATCGGAGTACACGAATTGTTAGAAAAAGTACTATTAGAAGCCGAATTGTTGGATTTGAAAGCTAATCCAGACAAACGAGCCACCGGTTCTATTATTGAATCCACTCTTGACAAAGGACGCGGTTATGTAGCCACTATTTTGGTAGAAAACGGAACGCTGAAAACCGGAGACATCGTTTTGGCAGGTACACAATACGGACGTATCAAAGCTATGTTCAACGAACGGAACCAACGTATCAAGGCCGCAGGCCCTGCCGAACCGGTACTGATATTAGGGCTGAACGGCGCTCCGCAAGCCGGAGATAAATTCAACGTGCTTGAAACTGACCAAGAAGCCCGTGAAATAGCAAACAAACGAGAACAGCTTCAACGGGAATTAGGTTTAAGAACACAAAAAATATTGACTTTGGACGATATAGGAAGACGAATTGCTATCGGAAACTTCCAAGAACTGAATGTTATTGTAAAAGGCGACGTAGACGGATCTATCGAAGCGTTGAGCGACTCGCTGATAAAACTATCTACCGAAGAAATTCAAATCAATGTCATACACAAAGCCGTAGGACAAATATCCGAATCGGACGTCACTTTGGCGGCAGCATCGAATGCTATCATCATCGGATTCCAAGTACGGCCATCTATCTCCGCCCGTAAATTAGCGGAAAAAGAAGGTGTGGACATTCGTTTATATTCTATCATCTATGACGCAATAGAAGAGGTGAAATCTGCTATGGAAGGCATGTTATCGCCCGAAATAAAAGAAGAAATAACCGCCACGGTAGAAGTACGCGAAACGTTCCACATATCAAAGGTTGGAACCGTAGCCGGATGTATTGTAAAAGAAGGGAAAATAAAACGAAACTCGAAAGTACGACTTATTCGCGACGGCATCGTAATTTACAGCGGCGAACTCGGTTCTCTAAAACGATTTAAAGACGATGTAAAAGAAGTTGCCAGCGGTTATGAATGCGGTTTGAATATTACAAATTACAACGACATAAAAATCGGCGATATCATAGAGGCATACGAAGAAGTTGAGGTGAAAAAAACTTTATGATAAAATCAATCGAGATAATAAGAAGCAAATATTGAAATGCAACTTTTTTCAATACAAGAGAAACACAGTTGATAATCCGGTAACACCGGATAAATTTTCCTCTGTGTTTCTTTTTTTTCATATCGGTGATGTTCATAAAACAGAGATAAAAAATGGGGAATTTTAATTATCTGGATATTATTATCTTGTGTTTTCTCTTATATGGAGTGATACGAGGCGCGTTGAGCGGGCTTGTACGGCAAACATTATCTTTGGCAGGATTGATTATCGCCGTATTCTGCTCTCGCTTCATCGCCATCCCGATAGAATCTTTTTTAACCTCGATTTGTGAAATTCCGGAGAATATATCCAAACCGTTATCTTTTTGTCTCGCTTTTCTGATTATTCTACTTACATGTGAAATAATCATCCGGTTATTAAATAAGATTCTTTCCATAACCCGATTAGGTGGTATCAACAGGATATTGGGAATCATCTTCTGCGAACTCAAAATAATAATCATATTAAGCGTAGCAATCAATATCTACGAATTATCCGATAAAGATTCGAGATTGATAAAACAGGATATTAAAAACGATTCATTTTTATATATACCTGTGCAGAACGCAGCGCCGTTTCTTTTTACGCTCGTAGCCAATGATATTGATTGGAACGGTATAAAAAAGAAAATCAACCCAAACAAAGAGAAGGTCGGAAACGTTCTCTCTACAAGCGTTCTGACAAACACAGAACAGAACAATTATGGAACAAGATAAATCAAAAAAAATTATCAATGACGTAACAAATTCCGATTACAAATACGGATTTATTACCGACATCGATACCGATATTATAGATCGGGGATTGAACGAAAACGTGATACGGCTCATCTCCGCAAAAAAGAAAGAACCGGAATGGTTGCTCGAATTCAGATTAAACGCATACCGTTATTGGAAAACGCTTGAAATGCCACGTTGGGCGCACCTCGATATTCCGGAAATAGATTATCAAGACATCAGCTATTATGCCGCGCCAAAAACAAAAGAAGCGCCCAAAAGCCTTGATGAAGTAGACCCAGAACTTTTAAAAACATTCAATAAATTGGGAATTTCGCTCGAAGAGCAAATGATGCTCTCGGGTATAGCCGTAGACGCCGTAATGGATAGCGTTTCCGTCCGTACTACATTCCGAGAAAAATTAGCGGAATTAGGCGTAATATTCTGTTCGTTTAGCGAAGCGGTTATAGATTATCCCGATTTGGTAAAAAAATACTTGGGTTCGGTAGTTTCGTATCGCGATAATTTTTTTGCAGCGCTTAATTCCGCTGTATTCAGCGACGGTTCTTTTGTTTATATCCCCAAAGGCGTACGCTGCCCGATGGAGTTATCTACTTATTTCCGTATCAATGCCGCTAACACCGGACAATTTGAAAGAACTTTAATTGTTGCGGATGACGATAGTTACGTCAGTTACTTAGAAGGATGTACCGCTCCCATGCGCGATGAAAATCAATTGCACGCTGCTATTGTTGAAATACGTGTGCACGACAGGGCGGAAGTAAAATACTCGACTGTACAAAACTGGTATCCGGGCGATAAAAACGGGAAAGGCGGTATCTACAACTTCGTAACCAAAAGGGGACTTTGTAAAGGGGACAATTCTAAACTCTCTTGGACTCAGGTAGAGACCGGTTCCGCCATCACATGGAAATACCCAAGATTTATTTTGGCAGGAGACAACTCTACCGGAGAGTTTTACTCGGTAGCCGTAACCAATAATTTTCAGCAAGCTGATACCGGAACCAAAATGATCCATTTAGGCAAAAATACCCGAAGCACAATCGTATCGAAAGGTATCTCGGCAGGACGAAGCCAAAACAGTTATCGCGGTTTGGTAAAAGTATCGCCACGTGCCGAAAATGCCCGTAACTATACGCAATGCGACAGCTTGCTGCTCAGTCCGCACTGTGGCGCGCATACATTTCCGTATATGGATATAAAAAACAAAACCGCGGTTGTAGAGCACGAAGCAACTACCTCTAAAATAAACGAAGACCAAATATTCTACTGCAATCAGAGAGGTATATCGACAGAAGACGCTATCGGATTGATAGTAAACGGATATGCTAAGGAAGTAATGAATAAATTACCGATGGAATTTGCCGTTGAAGCGCAAAAACTGCTGCAAATTTCATTAGAAGGGTCGGTAGGATAAATCAAACAGATACATAAAATTACCAGAATATGCTCAAAATAGAAAATCTACATGCCAATATAAACGGCAAAGAAATATTAAAAGGTATCTCGCTCGAAGTAAAACCGGGAGAGGTACATGCCATTATGGGGCCGAACGGTTCGGGCAAAAGTACGCTATCGTCCGTTCTGGCGGGGAACCCGGCTTTTGAAGTAACAGAAGGATCCGTCGAATTTTACGGAAAAGACCTGTTGGCTCTATCGCCCGAAGACCGTTCTCACGAAGGACTGTTTTTAAGTTTTCAATATCCGGTAGAGATACCCGGTGTAAGCATGGTCAACTTCATGCGCGCCGCAATCAACGAACAACGTAAATATAAAAATCTCCCTCCTATTTCGGCAACCGATTTTTTACGTTTAATGCGCGAAAAAAGAGAAATTGTCGAATTGGATAATAAATTAGCCAGCCGTTCTGTAAACGAAGGCTTTTCAGGAGGAGAAAAAAAACGGAACGAGATATTCCAGATGGCAATGTTAGAACCGCGCCTATCTATTTTAGATGAAACCGACAGCGGACTCGACATTGACGCTCTCCGCATTGTTGCAGGAGGCGTAAACAAATTGAAATCAGAGAAAAACGCTACGATAGTCATTACACACTACCAACGTTTGCTCGATTACATAAAACCCGATTTTGTACATGTTTTGTATAAAGGCCGCATTGTCAAATCGGGAGGTCCCGAACTGGCTTTGGAGCTTGAAGAAAAAGGATACGATTGGATAAAAAAAGAGTTAGGAGAATAAAAACA
>JAFUKV010000170.1 GCA_017467745.1 Bacteroidaceae bacterium
AGGCGTTTCTTCTATGATTTTTTGATTTCTCCGCTGCACAGAACACTCTCTTTCACACAAATGGACAATATTCCCATACATATCGCCAAGTATCTGAAATTCTATATGATGAGGATTTTCGATATATTTTTCCACATAAATAGTACCGTCTCCAAACGAAGACTGAGCCTCCGACCGCGCCGTTTGAAACGCATCTTCCACATCTTTCTCATTATAAACCAATCGCATACCTCGTCCGCCGCCGCCCATCGAAGCTTTCAACATGACAGGGAAACCGATAGCTCTACATTTTTCAATCGCCTCTTCTACACTTCCCAGAGGTTGTTCCGTACCCGGCACAACCGGCACTCCGGCGGAAATCATTTGCTTACGGGCTTTTATCTTATCACCCATTACCTCCATCGTTTCAGGACGCGGTCCGATAAAAATAATACCGTTTTCTTCGCACTTCCGAGCAAAATCAGAGTTTTCCGACAGAAATCCATAACCGGGATGAATAGCATCCGCCCGATGTTTCACTGCCGTCTCAACTATCTTATCTATATGAAGATAACTTTCAGCAGAGGCGGCCGCCCCTATACAATAGGCTTCATCCGCATACAGTACATGCCGGGCTGTCCGGTCTGCTTCGGAAAATACAGCAATCGTACAGATTCCCATCTCCCTACACGAGCGAATTATCCTGACCGCTATCTCACCTCTGTTTGCAACCAATACTCGTTTAATCATAACTAATTATTTAAAAAGAAAAACAGTCCGCTAATCTATATCGGACAATATTTTCCGTTTCTTACTATAATAAGGATTCACGCCGAATGCATAAAAAAATTTACCTATTTCCTGCACACAATCACAACACAAACAATTATCGTAATTTTCCGCAATGTAATCCCGCTGCCGGGCATCCAATCGAGAAAACGCACGAGTAACCTCCGACTGATTATCGGTACAAGAAAAAGTCATGCCGCATCTGGCACATACTTTTTTCATAATAACGCCATAAAAATTAATAATATTTTCGCGCAAACACTCTAACCCACGAGAATGAACGGCTTTAATGAATGGCAGGTCTTCTGACTGACTCCCAACCCGAATGCCTTCCCAACATGTCGTTAGTGGCAAAAAGAAGTTTTCAGGCTGTTTTATAGAGCTTCACAGCAGCGGGACTGTCCGGGACTTACACCCGGTTCCCTTTTAATCCGTATCTCCGAATGGAAAATACAGAACCTATTCGGGTGCAAATATAAGCAAAAAAATGACATAAATTTCTTTTTTCACGCATTAAAATGACTTGGCAATCATTTACTCCCCAATAAAACGCCAAATAAAAAACATATAAATACCAAAAAAGAAGGATATCCAACGTATCGGATATCCTCACACAGCACAAAAACAGTAAAAAAATAGCGGATAAGTTATATATATAGAATAAAAATGGCCGTAAATCAAAGTTCCGTCAATCTAATTTCTGAGAACGAGGATTGAAATTCAGCGTCTTCGTCCATTCTTCCACCCGCTTCTCCGTAACCGGCTTCCCTTCGTTGACCTCGTCCAGCGGTAATCCTACAAACCGGTCATCTTCAATTGCTTCCGAATGATTAAAATTATAACCATCATGAGGCACGCACCCAACAAACGTTGCTCCGGTATTTTTCAATTTTTTATACAGTTCTCCCATACCGCTGCAAAAAGAAAAACTATTACCTTGCGAATCGCCCGAACCGAAAAATGCAATAGTCTTACCTGTCAAATTCATTTGCGACAATACCTCGACAGGTTCCAACCAATCTTCCTGCATCTCCCCGTCTCCCCACGTAGAAGTACCCAATATCAAATAATCATATTGATCAATCATTTCTCGGGTAAAATCTCTTACGTCATGTACATCATCCGGAGAAATTCCCAATTTTTGCGCTATCAAGTTTGCAATTTCTTCTGTCGTTCCAGTAGTAGAACCATAAAATATTCCCGTTTTTCCCATCTTTCAAAAAATTTATCCGGCGTATCTATTTCGGATTATCTATTAAAAAAACATCGCCAACCCCCTTTTTGTTTACACGCCCTCTATTTTTCATCAAAAAACAAGGTATGCCGCACACACAATTTTATCCATATTTTGAACAAAAAAGGTATTAAGACGTTATATCTAAATAAAAGTGTTATTCAATTAAACTAACTAAACAAAACAACAACACCGTGAAAGTTTTTGTTTCAATATCCCTTTGGTGCGTATCTATGCTCATTCATAGCCAGATACCGATCGATTCCATTATTCGGAAACTCGAAAACATACAAAGTTGCAAAGCTACTGCGCTATACAGCGTTACACAGCCGTTAACCGACGATGTCGTAGACTATACCCTCGATATGACTTACCAAAAAACGCCTTCCGACTCTCTGGGCGGAACAGCGTACTACATAGAAATAACAGACGGACACCCAGCAGTAAAAGGAAACTTCTATTGCTACTCATCCGGAGATTACTTCAATTTCGCCAACCAACGTCTACGAGAATATCACGCTTCTGAAAACGCAGAGCCTTTCCGTACCCGCCAATCGGACGACTATACCATACCGGGAGTACATTTGTCCGGATTATTCGTAAGCGAGCTTCCTTCTGAAATAGTTAAAGAATTGCGCCGATTCAAAAACAATCCCGACACGAAAATAGCTATTACAACCGATTCCGCATACGGCGAACCTTCTAATATTATTATCTCTGTTATAGAACAAAAAAAAGACATTCCTTTGCGAGAAATCACTTATAAATTCGATGCAAACACATTTTTGCCGAAATTCAAAGAGATAGTCAACAGCCCCGGCCACATTGCCTCACAGACACTGACAACCCATTACGAAGATGTAAAGATAAACCCGATATTACCGGACGATTACTTCACTGAAAAGCAACTACTCCGCGAAAAACCCGAAATCATGGCGTCTTTCAGAAAAGGAAACTTTCGGGCGGAACAACTGAAAGGGCATCCGGCTCCGGAATTTTCATTACCGG
>JAFUKV010000171.1 GCA_017467745.1 Bacteroidaceae bacterium
ATTAGAAAAATATAGAAAATAATATGCACACAAGAGAGGAAAAAATAGAAGCATTCGGCCGTTTTCTCGATATACTGGACGAGTTGAGGGTAAAATGTCCGTGGGACAAAAAACAAACTAATCAGTCGTTACGTACCAATACGATAGAGGAGACATACGAGCTTTGCGATGCGATTATAAAAGATGATAATAACGCAATCAAAAAAGAACTGGGAGATGTTTTGTTACATATTGCGTTTTATGCTAAGATAGGAGAGGAGAAAGGCCTTTTCGATATGGCAGATGTATGTAATGCGTTGTGCGACAAATTGATTTATCGTCATCCTCACGTATTTGGAACTGCACATGCCGATAATCCGGCGCAGGTAGAGCAATCGTGGGAACAGTTGAAGTTGAAAGAAAAGGGCGGAAATAAAACGGTGCTTGAAGGTGTTCCTTCCGCTCTGCCAGCTATGGTAAAAGCGCATCGGGTTCAAGATAAAGCTCGTAATGTGGGTTTTGATTGGGAAGAACGTGAACAGGTTTGGGATAAAGTAGAAGAAGAGTTGGGTGAGCTGCGAGCGGAAGTAGAACGTATGGATGCCGATAAAATGGAAGAGGAATTCGGCGATTTACTTTTCAGTGTAATTAATGCGGGAAGGTTGTATAAATTAAATCCGGAAAATGCGTTGGAACGAACGAACCAAAAGTTTATTAGACGGTTTAATTATTTAGAGGCGCAAACTATCGACAAGGGACGGTCTTTAAAAGATATGACGCTTGCAGAGATGGACGCTATTTGGGAGGAAGCAAAAAATAAAGGATTGTAATATTTTGTTTTATGCAGACGTTCGGTAATATTATCTGGTTTATTTTTGGCGGCGTATTAATTGCGTTGGAGTATTTTGTCGGCGGTTTTTTATTATGTCTTACTATTATTGGAATACCATTTGGCATTCAGGTGTTTAAGTTGGGTGTTTTAGCTCTTTGGCCGATGGGACATTCGGTAATCAGTGAAGATTATAGTGGCGGATGTCTCTCTTTGATTATGAATATTTTGTGGATATTGGTAGGGGGGATCTGGATTTCCCTTAGCCATTTGTTGCTGGGTGTGCTATTTTGTATAACGCTTATTGGTATACCATTTGGCATACAGCATTTTAAGTTAGCGGGATTGGCATTGACTCCTTTCGGTAAAACAATAGAGTAAACTCAATGTGACAAAAAATGTGAGAGGGTGTAACGCATTCTCAAAGCATTAGGATGGGAGGAATTAACCCATTGAATGGTTTCGGTGAATTTCTTAGTTAAGTTAAAGAGGGGGGTAGTACGGCATGATGCGTTTTTTTAAGAAAGTAGAATGTTTTTGTTTGGCAGAAACATAGAGTTAAGTATAAGTAACTCTTATGAATTTTGTTCTTTCAATGTTCTGTAAATTTCTGTTTGAGCTCGTAACGGAGCAAGTTTATTGCGTTGATATATGTTTTGTAGATTTTCGTCGATTAAGCAGGTCTTTGTGTTGTCGTTTAGTTGTAGTAACAATGTCTGTTTTATCTGTTTTTTTATTTGTAAATTGTAGATAGGGAACGCTGTTTCTATACGTCGGGTTAAATTTCGTTTCATCCAATCGGCAGATGAAAGGTAAATTTCTTCTTTTCCCCCTGCATGAAAGTACCAGACTCGCGCATGTTCTAAGAACATGTCAACTAATCGGAAAAGTCGTATGTTTTGGCTATACGGTTGGTTTGGAACGAGGCAGCAGATTCCGCGTACAATAATATCTATTTTTACGCCTGCCTCACTGGCTTCATACAGTGCATTTATCATTTCTTTATCTTGTAGACCGTTGACTTTCAGTATTACATAAGCCTTACGGCCGGCACGGGCTTCATCCGCTTCGCGTAAGAGTTTAGACTTCAATTCTTCTACCATGTTGAAAGGAGATACTAATAATGTTTTAAAATCAGTTGATTTATTTTCTCCTTCCAATAATGAAAAAAGTAATTTCAGTTCTTCTATAATGCTGGGACGTCCTGAAAACAACCCCATATCAGAGTAAGTGCGAGCAGTCTTTTCATTGAAATTTCCGGTACTTAGGTATGCGGTATCGACTTCTGAACCATCGTTTTTCCGTATAATAAGAGCTATTTTTGCATGTACTTTTAATCCCGGTTGACTATAAACAATCCGGATGCCTGCCCGTTGCATTTTTTCGGATGTTTCTATGTTATTTTCTTCGTCGAAACGAGCCTTCAATTCTACATATACGGTAACTCGTTTTCCGTTTTTTGCGGCAGTAATCAATGTATTTATTACTGCTGAATTTTCAGCTACTCGATATTGAGTAATTTTAATTTCTTTTACATTCGGGTCGTAAGCGGATTCTGCCAAAAAGCGAATTAGATAATCGAACGATTGATAGGGGTAGTGTATCAAGACATCTTGTTGCTTTATTACTTTGTAAATAGAGTTTGCTCGGTCGAAAGTGGGGACGCGTAACGGTTCCGGTATGTTTTCCGTTAAATGCCGTTGTGTGGGATTCGGCAATTTTATAAGGTCTTCAAGAGTTCGGTATGGGCCGGCGGGAATACATCTGTCCGGAGCGATCTGGTAAACTTCGCATAAGAGAGAAAGAAACTCTTGCGGCATGCGGGCATCATAGACCAAACGGTTTGGTGTCCCTAATTTTCGTTTGTTTACGTTTTTACGTATTTCGTCTATTAAATTGTCGCTTGTACCGCTTATTGTAAAGTCTGCATCGCGGGATATGCGGATGCAATAATGCGAGTCAATGACGAATCCCGGAAATACGACATTGAGGTTCTGGGCAATCAAATCTTCTACAAACATTAAATAATGTTGCCCGTCAACAACAGGTAATTCTATAAAGCGGGGAACTTTGGCATAAGGTATTTTGATGAGGGCGTAATACGGGCTTCGCTTACCGAGAGAGTTGTCGCTTTTTCTGTAAAGGCGGATAATAAGGTAAAGCCTTTTATCGCGCAAAAACGATCGGATGTCGTCTTTTAATATCAGAACCGGTTGTAAATAGGGAAAAATTTCTTCGTTGAAATATGTTTGAATATATTCTCTATGTACGGGCAATATGTTTTCGTCTTGGTAAAGGGTGATACCGTTTTTCGCTAACGAGG
>JAFUKV010000172.1 GCA_017467745.1 Bacteroidaceae bacterium
AGTGTGCGAATGCGCACTTAAATGTGCGCATTCGCACACTCGTTCAAGAGAAGTATATTGTGTAAAATATTCATATATAATATTTTAATTGTTTGGCACAAAATTTGTTGATATTACTATGGTTTTAGTCCATTCAATAATTAAAGACGCATTATGTTGTATCACTATTTAAAAGTTGCATTTCGTTCTTTTGCAAAATATAAACAGCAAACTATAATTAGTATTGTCGGTTTAGCGGTGGGATTTGTATGTTTTGCATTGGCTGTTATGTGGATACGGTATGAACGAAATTTTGATAAGTTTCATCCCGAATACGAACGTATATTTGCTGTTGTGAGAGTAGATAAAAAAGATGAACGAGGAATAAGTACCAATACCCAGAGACCGTTATCGCAAAAACTAAAAGAGTTATTTCCGGAGGTTGAAGAGGCTTGTTCTACCTCATATTTTTCTCCGAGATCGTTTGTTTTTGATGGTAGAGAGTTATCTTTAAATAGAGTAGAAGCGGACAGCAATTTCTTCAAATTGTTCGGTATTTCATTGAAGCATAGAAAAACGGAAACAGTTTTAAGCGATGAAAATTTTGTTGTTATTACCAATAAGTGTGTAGAAAAATTATCTCCTGATGGAAATCTGAATCTTGGAGATAGGTTTAATTATAAACTACGTGGAGAAGAAAATGCGTTTGTTGTTAATAAAATTGTGGAAGCGTGGCCGCAAAATACGAATTTCCCTTTTGATATTGTTTTTCCTTTGTCTCAGGATTTTTTAGAGGAGTGGGGATTGTCTTATTTACTGACTTTTGTTAAAGTTCGGGAAGGAGTGGATGTAGAAAAATTTAAAAAGAAAGTTGAGGCGTATAATTTTGCGGGGATTGTAAGCTTTTACGTTAAATTAGTTCCTGTTTCTGAATGGTACTATACTGTAAATACGGAAAATAGATCTGTAAAATATCAATATATCGTATTGTTTTCTTTTGCAGGATTATTGGTTATTCTTTGTGCACTTTTCAATTATTTGTCCTTATTCGTCAGTCGGTTGCGTATGCGAGGAAAAGAGATTGTGTTGCGTAAGATGAGTGGGGCAGACAATAAGCAATTGTTAAAACAACTCTTGATAGAATTTTTATTGATATTGTTTTTTTCTGTTTTGTTGGGATTTCTTCTTATTGAGTGGGTATTTCCGGCATTTCAGTCATTGGCGGTAATTAATTTGCCCAAACTTTCAGTCTTTTTCGAGTTATTTATATACGTACTTTTTTTAGTGTTTGTGTCTATCATAGTTGCGTTATATCCCATTCTTTATTTTCAAAAATGTACTGTGCAGAGCGAATTGAGCGGCAATTCGGCGCGCTTGCGCAATGCGTTTTCTCGTGTTTGTATCTGGATACAGTTCTGGATTAGTATCTTCTTTATATTCTGTACTGTGGTAATGATATGTCAGATATATCATTTGAATCATGTAGATTTAGGGTTCTCCCGGAAGAATATAGTTCAGATTATTCCAACGGGAGGCAATAAGATGGCATTATTGAACGAACTGAAAAATTTATCTACCGTAAAGCAAACAACTGGATTGAGCCAGTATTTATTTTTGCCTTCTTTCGGTTGGGCATCGGCAGGTATGAAAAATGCTAACGGGCAAAACGTAGATGTTGAGATAAAGAGAATAAATTCTGATGTAATGGAAATGTTGGAGATTCGTTTAAAAGAGGGAGAAATGATTGTTCCGGGAAGCCGTGATGTTCTATTAAATGAATCGGCCGTAAATGAATTGGGCGAATCGTTTGTAAAAGACTCGTTTCCGGAAGTGAAAGGTATTGTTCGGGATTTTTTGTTTGAGTCTCCTTTAATGAAAAGCCGTCCTTTTAAATTGTGTTATGATAATGACAGCAGAATTAATTTGATTATGGTGAAATATCAAGATGGCACACGCTATCAGACGGAAAAAGCGATTATGGAATTAATGAAAAGCAAATTTGACAATGCTCCTATTAGATTGTATTACATGGAAGACGAATACGATAAATATTTGAAATCGGAGAGATCGCTGATTTTTCTGTTAAGTATTTTATCCGTTGTATGTGTTTTAGTTGCATCATTCGGTATTTATTCGATGGTATCGTTAGCCTGTGAAAGAAGACGAAAAGAAATTGCCGTGCGTAAAATAAACGGAGCGGGAATAGTATCGCTGTTATTGCTTTTTATGAAAGAGTATTTTTATTTGTTGCTGTCTGCTTCTGCTGTTGCGTTCTTGGTAGGTTATAAGGTGATGCAATCGTGGATAGAGAAATACATAAACCGGATAGACATAGGGGTATGGATGTATGTTGTTGTCTTTTTATTTGTCGCGTTATTGGTTGTCTCTATTATTGTCTATCGTGTCTGGCGCAGTTTACAGACTAATCCGGTAGAAGAATTGAAACGTGGATAATTTTATTGGGAGAGTGTACCATCTGCATAAACAATGTAAATAGAGGAAAATTATGGTTAGGCATTATTTATTAGTGGGATTTCGGAATCTTGTAAAGTACAAAAAACAAACTTTTTTTAGTGTATTCGGTTTGTCTGTGGGGTTTGTTTGTTTCGCTTTGTCCGCTCTGTGGATACATTATGAAATGAGTTTCGATAGTTTCCATTCGAAAAGCGACCGTATCTACCTGTTAACATACGGTAAATACGATTTGCTTCCGGGTATGTTGAGCGAGTACATGAAAACAACATTTCCGGAAGTGGAAAATGCGTCGTGCATAGGTCATGCTTTCCGTTTTTTTGAAGAAGGAGAAGATGCGAAATCGAAGTATATGTATGTAGATTCGTCTTTTTTCGATATGTTCGACATTGATGTTGTTTCCGGTGAGGTAGAAGCTCTATTCGATGGGCATGATAATGTACTTCTTACCGAAGATTTTGCCCAAAGGAGATGGCGGGGAAGAACGCCGTCGATTAAATTATTTTCCGGAAGTAGTAATGAGAAAGAGTATAATGTTAGAGCTTCTGTTAAATCGTGGGGAGGGCATACCAATTTCCCGTTCGATTTTGCATTTCCGAGCAATAACAAATCATGGAACCGTCAAAATGGATATATCTATTTATTGCTTCGTGAAGGCACAGATGTGAATGCTTTTAAAAAGAAAATAGAAGATCTCGATTTTAGTGAACAAAGCGAGTTTTTTCGCTCAATGAAAGAAACATTTGAAATTTGCGCATTGAGCAAGGTTCATTATAATTCTAAAACCGGAGATAGAGGTAATTTGAAGTTTAATCAGATTGTTCTTTTTGCGATAGCCGGTATATTTGTAATTTTATGCCTGTTATTTAATTACTTGTCATTGTACATCAGCCGTATACAATTAAAAAAACGCGAATTGGCTTTGCGTGTAGTCAATGGCGCGTCCGATAAAAACTTATTTGTACAGCTTTCGGTAGAATTTGTTTTTGTATTGATATTGGCTGTGTTGTTCGGTTTTATGCTGGTAGAATGGCTTATGCCTCGTTTTGTCCAATTTGCGAAAATAGAAGAGTCGGTTGGTACAATATACGGCGAATTGCTTTTATATGTTTTGGCATTACTCTGTTTTTCATTGTTGCTGTCGCTATATCCTATCTTCTTTTTTAAAAGAGAAACATTGCAAAATTACTTGCAACAGGGCGGAATCCGTTCACGCAATCTGTTCCGGCGGGGTTCTTTGATTTTTCAATTAGTTGTGGGGATTGTTTTTCTATTTTGTACTTCGGTTTTTGTGAAACAGATAAGTTTTTTGCAACAGGTAGATTTAGGGTTCGACCGTACACGGGTAATGATTGTATATCAAATCGGTTTTCCGGAACATGATTTTAGAGAAGATTTCCCGCAAATCGAAGCTATGTCCGAAGTGGAAGATTTGACAGGCAGTTATATAGGGCTGCTTATGCCTCGTATGTTCGTGGGAACATCCGTACAAGCAGTGAATGAAAATGGAGATTTAAGCGAGGAGATAGAAGTGGAAGAAGCGAAGGTCTCTTCTGATTATTTCGATTTCTTTAAAATAAAGTGTTTAGAGGGAGAATTGTTTAGCAAAACCGATATGGAAAAGAACCGCGATAAGGTTATTATAAATAGGACAATGGCAAAAAAATTAGGATATAAGCAACCTGTTGGCAGAATAATAAAAGATATAATGGATAACGATTTGCAAATAATGGGAGTGGTAGGTGACGTATATAGCGGTTCGCCAACCGAGCAGCCGGTTCCGATATTATATAAAATAACCGATCGATATGGAGATTTTTCGGTTCGTTATGCTCCGGGAAAACGAGGAGAAGCGGAAAGAAAAATTTCAGAAGTTTTATCGCCGAAATTGGGTAAAACATTTCATATTATAGATATGGATGAAACGTATCAACAATATACAGAACAAGATAGGATCTTTTTGAAATTGCTTTATCTGTTATCGTTTATCTGTATGCTAAGTTCGTTGTTCGGAATTTACTCGATGGTATCATTGGCTTGCGAGCAACGCCGTAAAGAAATGGCTGTACGTAAAGTGAATGGTGCGGGAATCGGTGTATTATTGAAACTTTTTTTGAAAGAGTATTTTCTTTTATTAGCAGTAGCGTCGGCCTTTGCTTTTCCGATAGGTTATATATTGATAAAGCCATGGGTAGAGCAATACACGTTACAAACTCCTATCAGTTGGTGGGTGTTTGCAGGAATTTTTCTGAGTGTGGCCGCAGTGATGACTTTGATTATTGTTGCCCGTGTTTGGCGGACGGTACACGTTAATCCGGCCTTAGAGTTGAAAAAAGAATAATAATTCAGGGCGAATATATAAGAATCCGGTTATCGAGTTTTATATGTGCTGAAACGATAGCCGGATTTTTTATGTAGTCTAACTTTATAAAACTGTTTGTATGTTCAGATTAATTCCGTTATCTTCGTTACCGTTTTTAGATTTATGGAATAAACATACTATTATGAAAAGAATATTTGCATCGTTGTTGCTGGTGTTAAGCGCTTCAACTTCAACCGTGTTAGCTTGTACCAGTTTGTTGGCCGGACGAAACGCGACGTCTGACGGTTCTACTCTTATAACTTATTCTGCTGATTCTCATACTTTATACGGCGAGTTGTATTTTTGGCCGGCAGCCACTTACCCGAAAGGTGCGACGATGCAGATACGTGAGTGGGATACCGGAAAACCGTTGGGAAAGATAGATCAGGTGGAAAAAACATACTCCGTAGTCGGTAATATGAATGAGTTTCAGCTTGCTATTTCCGAAACGACATGGGGCGGAAGAAGCGAATTGGTAGATACAACGGGAATAATGGACTATGGCAGTTTAATATATGTAACGCTTCAACGGGCGAAAACAGCAAGAGAGGCGATAAAAATAATGACGGATTTGGTAAAGAAATATGGATATTACAGTTCCGGCGAGACCTTTTCGATAGCCGATCCCAACGAAGTGTGGATGATGGAGATGATAGGAAAAGGCCCCAATAATAAAGGGGCGGTTTGGGTAGCTGTACGTATTCCGGACGATTGTATTGCCGCCCATGCCAATCAGGCCCGTATTCATCAGTTTGCTTTGAACGATAAAGAGAATTGTCTTTATTCTCCCGATGTTATCTCATTTGCTCGGGAAAAAGGATATTTTGACGGTTTGAATAAAGATTTCAGTTTTGCCGCCGCATATGCTCCGGCTGATTTCAGTGCGTTGCGTGCATGTGAAGCCCGTGTATGGAGTTTTTTCAATAAATACGATCCGGAGGAGATGAAACTGTATCTTCCTTATATCAACGGCGAGACGAAAACGCCTATGCCTCTTTATATTCGTCCCGACAAAAAATTGTCGGTACAGGATATGAAAGATGCTATGCGCGACCATTTTGAAGGTACTCCGTTCGATATGACGCAAGATGCCGGAGCCGGTCCGTTCGGTGTTCCTTATCGTTTCCGTCCAATGACATTTGAAGTAGATAGCGTTACGTATGTAAACGAACGGGCTATCGCAACGCAACAAACCGGATTTACCTTTGTGGCACAGATGCGAAGTTGGTTGCCGAATCCTGTTGGAGGCGTGCTTTGGTTTGGCGTAGACGATGCCAATACGTGTGTGTATGTACCGATGTATTGCGGTATAAAAGAGGTTCCGGAATGTTTCCGGCATGGAAACGGAAATTTGTTGGAGTTTTCGTGGACATCAGCATTCTGGATACATAACTGGGTGGCCAATATGGCGTATGCCCGATATAATTGGATGATGAAAGATATTCGTCCGGTGCAGGAAGAGATAGAAACAGCGTTTAATACAATGCAACCGGCCATTGATAAAACCGCTTCGGAAATGATGACCAATAACGGAGAAGAGGCTACGTGCCGTTTTCTTACGGATTATTGTTGCGGACAGGCGATGCAAACAACTGCCCGTTGGAAAAAATTAGGAGAGTATCTGTTGGTAAAGCATCTGGATGGAAATCTTAAAAAAGAAAAAGACGGTAAGTTCCTTGAAAATGGTTATGGACAACCGGAAATGCCAGATTTTCCGGGATATTCGGAAGAGTATTATCGTGCTGTGGCTAAATCTGCGGGAAATAAACTCAAAGTAACGTTTTAAATACAAAGGGTTATTTAATGTCGCTTGTATGTAGGATTTATAAAAATATTCTGTAAATTTGCTTTATCTAAAATAAGAAACACGATTATGGAAAACGAAGTCTTGATAAAAGAAGTTACTACCAAAGCCCGAATTTGGTTAGGTGAGGGGTATGATGCCGAAACGAAAGCCGAAGTAAACCGAATGTTGACGGCCGAAGATTCTACCGAATTGATAGAATGTTTTTATAAAGATTTGGAATTCGGAACCGGAGGTTTGCGTGGTATTATGGGGGTAGGCAGTAACCGAATGAATAAATATACGGTAGGTGCTGCTACGCAGGGTTTGGCTAACTATTTGAAAAAAGAGTTTGCCGATTTGCCGGTCATCAAAGTGGTTATCGGTCATGATTGCCGCAATAACAGTCGTTTGTTCGCAGAAATATCAGCTAATATATTTTCGGCAAACGGCATAAAAGTATATTTGTTCGATGCTTTGCGGCCTACGCCCGAAATCTCGTTTGCCATACGCGAATTGGGTTGCCAAAGCGGTATTATCTTAACAGCGTCGCATAATCCCAAAGAGTATAACGGCTATAAAGCATATTGGAGCGATGGAGCTCAAATGATAGCTCCCCATGATAAGAATACGATTGCAGAAGTAAACAAAGTGCGTTCGGTTTCGGATGTCAAATTTGAGGGAAATCCTTCGCTGATAGAAATTATCGGAGATGAAATAGATAGGAAATATATAGAGCAGATTAAGACTATTTCGTTGAGTCCTGAGGCGATAGCTCGTCAAAAAGATATGAAAATCGTTTATACGCCTATACACGGAACAGGTGTTAAATTGATTCCGACGGTTTTATCTGAGTTCGGTTTTACCAATATTATTCATGTACCGGAACAAGATGTGATTAGCGGAGATTTTCCTACGGTAAAATCACCTAATCCGGAAGAACCGGCTGCATTAGATCTCGCTATTCGTAAAGCCATTGAAACAGATGCCGAATTGGTTATGGCTTCCGATCCCGATGCCGACCGTATGGGGATGGCTATCCGGAACGATAAAGGTGAATTTATTCTCGTAAACGGAAATCAAAATGTGTTGATTTTCTTGAATTATCTGATTCAACGGAACAAAGAACTGGGGTTACTTAAAGGCAATGAATATATAGTAAAAACTATTGTAACATCTGAACTTATAAAAACTATTGCCGACCGTAATGAGGTAGAGATGTTCGATTGCTATACGGGGTTCAAGTGGATTGCTGCTGTTATGCGTGAAAATGAGATTTTAAAACGTTATCTTGGTGGAGGTGAAGAAAGTTACGGATTTTTGGCCGAGTCTTTTGTCCGCGATAAAGATGCAGTGTCGGCATGTGCTTTAATGGCTGAGATTGCCGCTTGGGCTAAGGATAACGGAAAAACCATGTACGAAATGTTACAGGATATCTACCTGACTTACGGTTTCTCAAAAGAAAAGGGTATTTCCGTAGTGAAGAAAGGAAAATCCGGCGCAGACGAAATAGAGACGATGATGAAAAATTTCCGTCGAAATCCTATTACGGAAATAGCAGGTTCGAAAGTAGTATTGATGAAAGACTTTTCTACTTTGAAAGCGGTAGATTTCGTAGAAAATGAAACTTATACATTAGATATGCCGACAACGGCGAATGTGTTGCAATATTTTACCGAAGATGGAACAAAAGTTTCTATCCGCCCGTCGGGAACTGAACCTAAGATAAAGTTCTATATAGAGGTAAAAGGAAATATGAAAATAAAAGACGATTATTTGAAAGCAAATACTATTGCGGAACAAAAAATAGAAAAAGTAGCGGCCTCGTTAGGCATTTAACCGTAGCTGCTTTGAGTGGCAGATTAAAAATTTCTTATATATAATAATTGTAAACCAACCGATTCATTACGAATCGGTTGGTTTGTTTATTTGTGATTCTTGTCAGTTCGATACAATATGCAGACAAGTAATTATTAAGAAGTAATGGCAGTGGTTTGAAAAATTCTCTACCTCGTATTTCACGTTTGGAGTTGTTGGCTTTATTCTGCGTTGTAGGGGAAAAGAACTTTTTGATTGTACTTGTCTTGTTTTTGCGGTTATTTTGAATATTTTGGTTAACTTTGTATCAAAGGTTATGGATGTTTAGTATGATGCTTAAAACTATAATAGTTCTTCAATTGATTATAAATACATTGAATAAACCATATTGAACACAAACATTATTTCTATAAAAATATGAAACTAAAATCTATTGCTCGATTATTGTCTTATACCTTGCTTTCAGGTTTTTCTATGAGCATTGGTGCACAAACGACTGAAAATTTTACGTTGCCTACCCAATGGGCATTAGAAGTGTTACAGACCGATGTCCCATTGCCAGAGTATCCACGTCCGCAAATGGTACGTTCGGAGTGGTTTAATTTAAATGGTATATGGGATTACATGGGGGGTGAAAAAGAGAGTGATCCTACAATTGCGGATGTTCCGCCGGTGTTTCCGAATCACCCGAAAAAAATACGTGTGCCGTTTCCGCCTGAATCCGATTTATCCGGATTGAAACTCAAACAAGAGACATTTCTTTGGTATAGAAGATCTCCCACAATACCCAAAGAATGGGATAAAAAGAATGTTTTACTTCATTTCGGAGCCGTAGACCGCGTATGTACCATATTTATAAATGGGAAGAAAGTCGGTTCTCATACAGGAGGATATGACAGTTTCAGTTTCGATATTACCGATTTTCTTAAAAAAGGAGAAAATACTCTTGTTGTAGGAGTTTATGACCCTAACGACGGAAAAGCCGCCTGTGGCAAAAACGGAAAGGAAGGAGATTATATATATACTTCGGGGATATGGCAAACTGTCTGGATGGAACCGGTAGAAAAACAACATATCTCTCAAATAAAACTGATTCCTAACCTGAAAAATAATAGTCTTGAAATTACAGCTTATACAGATAATCAAGAAAAACTGCAAGTAACGGCAATAGCGAGCGCGGGAAACGATATTGTCTCAACGTCGAGTGGAAAAGCAAACGAAACGTTTAACGTCCCTATTAAAGATCCGCAACTATGGTCTCCGGAGAATCCGTTTATTTATGACTTGAAATTACAATTAACAGACAGAAAAGGGCATATTGTAGATGAAATTACTTCATATTTCGGAATGCGTTCTATCGAATTGAAAAACATAAACGGCATAATGCGTCCGACACTAAATGGAGAGTTTGTATTCCATATCGGGCTATTGGATCAGGGATATTGGCCGGACGGCGCATTTACAGCACCTTCGGATAAAGCTCTGATGTATGATATTGAGTTGGCAAAACGAGCGGGATTTAACGTTATACGCAAACATATTAAAGTAGAGCCTCAACGATGGTATTATCATTGTGATAAAATAGGCTTGATGGTATGGCAAGATATGCCGAATCTATGGTATCCTGACGGCGAGGATTCGCTTGCTGTTCGTCAGCAATTCCGAGATGAGTTAAAGACCATGATTGATCAGCACATCAGTTCTCCATCGATTGTAATGTGGGTACCATTCAATGAGAATTGGGGTGCATTTGAAGCTACGGACATAACAAACTGGATAAAAAAATATGATAAAACCCGTTTAGTAAACGGTAATTCCGGTTATAACTATGCACCCGGATACAGACGGGCTTATGGCGATCCCGGTAATGGTGATTTTGTAGACAAACATCATTACGGAAGAATAGAACCGGGCGCTATGGCCAAACCGGATGATAAAAGAGCTGCATCGCTTGGTGAATTTGGTGGAAAAGGACTTTTTGTCAGAGGCCATATGTGGCCTGTGCGTAATGATGCGTACGAGATGATGATTAATAAGGAAACTCTTACCGATACGTATGTACTTATGGCCAATGAATTAGAACAAATGTGCAAATATTTCGGATTGAGTACGGCTATATACACTCAAACAACCGATGTTGAACACGAAATAAACGGCTTGGTAACGTACGATCGTGCTGTTGAAAAAATGGATTTACAGAAGGTAGAAGAAATAAATCAGGCTATTATAGAAAGCACACGATTGAAACCGTAAAATTTATTGAAAGTCAATAACGTATAATACAAGCACTTTATTATTTTACATTTAATCAGAAGTGTTTTTGATTTTGAAAAAGGCTCATGGAAGAAGTTTGTATTTCTAACATGAGCTTTTTTGTATACTTGTAATTATTATACAAAAAACACGTAGTATATGTGGACTGAGCATGACGGTTGCGTCAATGATACAAATACGTTTTTTTAGTTTCAAATTAGGCTACTGTCGATATGATTTAAATAAGATTATGAAGGAGCGAAAGGAATAAAAATATTTTAAAATTGATTTTAGGCTCGGTTTCTTTATTCGTTACGACTTTTTGAGAGTGAATAAAAATTCCAATCCGCCGGATATCCTGTTTTTTGCGGAAATTTCGCCTTTGTGGAACAATACGGCGTTTTTTACGATAGCTAAACCGAGTCCGGTTCCTCCTAATTTGCGAGATCGGCCTTTATCTATTCTGTAAAACCGTTCGAATAACCTGTTTAGATGCTCTTCCGGAACCCCTATGCCGGTATCGGAAAATGAAAAGTATAGATAGTCATTGTCTTGCCGATAACATTTTATGGATATGGAAGTCTCTATACCTGCATATGCAATAGCGTTATCAAGCAGGTTTCTGAAAATAGAGTAAAGTAAAGAATGGTTTCCTTTTATTGTCAGGTTATCGGGTATATCAATGTTTACTAACATTTTGCGGTTTTTCAATTTTTCATCTGATTCAGATACCGTGTCGTGTATCATGTAGGAAAGGTTAACGGTACTGAGATCGAATAAATCGTTTGATTCGTCTAATCTGTTTAATAGCGAAATATCGTGTAATAATCCGGTTAATCTTATTGTTTGTGCGTAACATCTTTCAAGAAATTGCTTACGTTTATCTTCTTGAAGGTCGGGGTTGGATATAATTGTTTCCATATATCCTTGAATGCTGCTGACCGGTGTTTTCAGTTCGTGAGCAATGTTTTGAGTTAGTTGTCGTTTTAAACGGTTTTCTTCTTCTTGCTGAGTAATATTGTTGATGGCGATTTCAATGGTATTGTCTTGAAAAACGATACATTCTATCTGGAAAGATTTGCCGTTTTTATGGATATACGAAGACTGGTTGATATATTCTTTCTTATCCTTATCTGACAGATGTGCCCGATTGATGAATCCTGCTATTTTCTCAAAATCAGGTAATCCGAAAATATAATCCAATGAGCATATCTCTCTATCGGCGATGATGTTAATATATTGAATAAATAGATTGTTTGCGAAAATTTCCTCTTTGTTTTCTGTAAAAATAGCCAACCCTTCTTTTGAAAATTGTAAGTGTTTGAGCAGTTTTTCTTTTTCGATAGAGAGTTCTTCTTTTGTTTTCAAAAGATATTGATATATACGGAAAATATTGCTTGTAATATCTCCTATATCGTTGTCGCTTGGTTGTAAAGCAATGTTGAGCGGTTTTCCTTGTTGTGCCTGTTCTGAGAAATCTTGTAACAATGAAATAGATTTTCCTAATTTAGCGCAGAAATAAGATAAGGTAATGATAACCAAAAGAGAAGATATGATGAGAAAATAGATAAATTGAGAGTCGATTTTTAGCCAAGTATTTCGAGATGAGTTGAATGGGAGCGATGTGCGTATTATATAGCGGTCGAATTTATGGGAGGCGTAAAAATAACTTTTACCGAATGTTTCGGATTTTCTGAGTGCATACCCTGCTCCGTTTATAAGGGCTTGTTTTATTTCTGGCCGGGAAATATGATTTTTGAGGGTATCTACATCAAAAAGTCCGTTATCGAACAGTACGTTTCCCAGTAGGTCTAATATCGTGATACGTACTGAATCTTTTGTGTATGTACTTATGACGGAATCGACATTGTTAAGCGTAATACTTTCATCGCTCAGCCCTTTGTTAATGATAGAGTTATAGTCTTGTAATACGGAATTTAATATCTGTTTCCTAAATTCTTTTTCTCGGTTGTATTGAAACAGAAAAACGGTTAGAACAAAACCTGCAAACAGAGACGTTATTGTATAAAATAGCTTTTTGTGAAAGGGCATTCTTGATGTCGGCATCTTATATGTAAATTAAATTTCGAAGCAGTAACCGTATCCTAAACGAGTAACGATATTTTTACCGTATAATCCTATCTTTTTTCGTAGACGGGTAATGTTTAC